>JBIPND010000715.1:0-2583 GCA_044374015.1 Luteolibacter sp.
GACGAGCGGGGGGGTGGATTTCGCGAGGGCCTCGGCGGCGAGGATGCATTCGGCCGCGCCTGTTAGCGCGTCGCGCCGCAGCGGCATGGGAGTGGTGCCGGCGTGGTCGGCGCGGCCAGTTAGAGTGATGGTGAGCCTGGACTGGCCGGCGATGGCGGAGACGACGCAGGCGGGCTCGCCGGCTTGTTCGAGCACGCGGCCTTGTTCAATGTGGAGTTCGACATAACCGCAGCACTGGCCCGCAGGGTAGTGGATAGAGATGGCTCCGTGGTGCCAGCCTTGGTTGGCGATGGCTTGGGCGATGGTGGTGCCATCGGCATCACGAGAGGCGAGGGTGGCGGGATCAAGCGGGCCGGTGATGCTGCGGCTGCCGAGATAGGTCGTTTGAAAGCGGGTGCCTTCTTCGTCGGAAAAGGCGAGCAGGTGCAGCGGGAAGGGCAGGGTGGTGTTTTCCTGTTGGAGCGTCTCGATGGCCGCGAGCGCGGCGATGATGCCGAGGGCTCCATCGTATTTCCCGGCATCAATGACGGTGTCAAGGTGGGAGCCTAACAAGAGTGGCGCGGCATCGCGATGGGAGCCTGGTAGAATGCCGCGCACGGTGCCGTCGGCCGCGTGGGAAGTTTCCATGCCGAGCGATTTCATCCAGCCGAGGATCCGTTCGGCGGCGTGGCGGTTGGCGGGTGAGAGGAAGGTGCGGACGAGGTGGTCCTGCGAGTCGGAAATCCGGCCGAGCTGATCGAGGCGTGCAATCGCGGTTTGGAGAGGTGCGGGCATTTTCAAACGGAATTCAACTGCCACGATAGGTCGAGTAGGAAAACGGCGAGCAGGCGAGGGGGATGTGGTGGTTTCTGTGAGGCTCGATGCTGAAGCGGATGGGGATTTCATTCAGGAAAGGGGATGAAACCCCGCGGGCCTCGAAATACTCACCCATGGAATATACGATTTCATACTCGCCGGGTGCCGGATCTAGCAGCAGAGGCGCGTCGCAGCGGCCATCGGAATTGGTGCGGGTCTCGGTGAGGAGTTCGCCGAGGTGATAGAGGCGGACCCGGACGCCGGGGGCGGGTTCGCCGGAGGCGGTGTCGAGAACGTGCGTGGTGAGTTTTCCCATCGCTGTGAGAGGAGCAGATGGCGGGCCGGGATGCAAGGTTCGTGCGGTGCCATATGCGCGCTTGCCAGCGGGGCCGCCAACCCCGAAGAATCCCCGCAGCAATGGATGAACACAGTGGCAGCGAGGAGGACCCTGCCGGGTTGAAGTTTTGCCGGCGGGTGCTCCATCCGTTGCTGACGCTCGGGGCTGCGGCTTGTCTTTTGTCGCTGATCGGGTGGACGGGTGAGATTCAGGGCTGGCAACATGGGTGGACTTTGGCGATCGGGTCGGTTTTCGCCTTGGAGCGCGGCTGGATTTTCCAAGTCCTCAAACCGCGCGGCCGCGAGCGGCGCCGGTTGGGCGCGCACGCGGTGCTGGGTGCGCTGGTGATGATTCTGGCGCTGTTGCTCGTCAGTCCGTTGACGTCGGCCACCGGTGAATGGTTTGTGGCCGGGCATGTGTTGATCCTGTTCTCGGTGATGGTGTCGGGTTTGGCGTCGATGATCCACCATCAGACACGTTTCACCGCGAGGGCGTTTCATCCGGGGTTGGTGCTGATCCTGTCGTTCATCAGCATCATCGTGGTGGGGGCGTTGCTGCTGAAAATGCCCCGCTGCGTGGTGCCGGGGGAGAGCTGTTCGTGGCTGGATGCGTTTTTTACCAGCACCAGCGCGGTGTGCGTGACCGGCCTGGCAGTGCACAACACGGCGCTGTTCTTCAGCCACACGGGGCAGATGGTGATTTTGCTGTTGATCCAAATCGGCGGTCTGGGGATCATGACTCTAACGTTTTTCGCGGCAGTGGTGCTGTTCGAGGGGCTGTCATTGCATGACCGGCTGCTGTTGGGGAAAATGCTGCGGGAAGACCGGCTGGCGCGAATCGGTCAGACCTTGGCGTTCATCGTGAGCATGACGTTTGTCTGTGAGGGGATTGGGGCGGTGGTTCTTTACCTGGGGATCGATGGAGGAATGGATTTTAGAAACCGCCTGTTCCATTCGGTGTTCCATTCAGTGTCCGCCTTCTGCAACGCCGGATTTTCCACCTTTCCCGACGGCATGGCCAGCGGCGTGATGAATGGCAACTGGATCTGGCAGGGTTGCATCATGGTGTTGATCGTCATCGGCGGGCTTGGCACGCTGGTGAACGAGGATCTAACCGAATGGGCGGTGGCCAAGGTGCGGCGATTGCTGGGCAGGGAAGTCCCGTATCAACGGCTTCGGGTTCACACGCGGTTGGTGCTGGTGGTGACCGCGATCCTCATTTTCGGCGGTGCGGCGATCATTCTGGCGAGTGAATTCCTGCTATGGAACGGCCCGGAAAACGGGGGGAAATTGCTCACCGCCCTGTTCCATTCGGTCACCGCGCGGACGGCGGGCTTCAACAGCGTGCCGATGTCGCAAGTCGGCACCTTCACCGTCCAGATCCTCATGATTCTGATGATCATCGGCGGCTCACCCGGCGGCACCGCGGGCGGTTTGCGCACCACGGTGTTC
>JBIPND010000717.1:0-2581 GCA_044374015.1 Luteolibacter sp.
TCGCGCTTGCGAAAGAGCGGGGTCTTTTGATTTCCCGCGCTGAGGTAGTTGAACTGGCCAATCAGACAGGAGCCGCGTTGCAAGCCTTCTGGCGAGCGTTGGAACGTGAGATCCCAACCGCACTGCTAGGCCTAAATTTGGAGCGTAGTCGCCCCCTCGCAAAGCAGATGATCCGCGCACAACAAAAATACCTTTCGGATGCAAACTCCCACTTTTGGCAGGAACATCCCGAGAAAACCGCAACCGCCCCGAACCATGAATAAATTGCAATCCCTCCGCCAAGAACTCCGCAGGCTATGCGCTGAAATCCGCGTCATCAAAGCCGCTCCGCATCCTTCGGCCTTCGATGGATGCCAGGCCTTCCGCGATGCTCTCCGCGAGGGCTTGGAGGCTGCAATCGCCGCCGATGGGGAAGTGATTCCCGGTTCGCTTGACATCCGGGTCACATCCCCGATTCAAAGCCCATGACCGCGACGGCACCGACGATTCTCCAACTCTCGAAAGCCTATGGCATTTCCTCGAAATACCGGCATCACATTTCAAACACCGCTGGCATCACCCGCGAGGATTGGAACGAACCGGATTTCATTTTCCGAAAGCTCCTAGAGCGAAACGACTCACCACTTCGCCAGCGTCTATCAGACCCGCAGACCCGTGCGGTCATTCGCAAAATTCTCCTTAAATTAAACCACTAAATTAAATGCAGTTCTCTAATCACTTCCAAGAATTTGTAAACACGGGCATTCGTCCCGACTCCGTCCAAGCATCAAGTGCCCTACTCTCCGAGGCCCGCAGCGTCATCTTGAGCATTATAAACCGCGTTGAAAGCGGTGAAATCAAGATGGAAAGCCATGGCGAACGCACCCTTGCCGCTGGGAAGAAAGCACTCGCCAGCCATCAGCAGTTGAATGCAAAGAAGGCCGCAGCAACCGCGAAGCCCGCGTCGGCTATCCCTGCACCAGTGAAACCAGCTACCCAAACCGCCACCACCACCGCTGCACAGTTTGCCACTCCCGAGCTGAAGATGGAACGCGGCGAATTTCGCAAACTTAGCCCGGCGGATAAATCCCGGTTTTTGAAATCCGGCGGCACCCTCGTTTAATCCTACCCCTAACTAAATATATGACCGCTACCCAAACCATCGAAACCATTCAGCGCGAACTTAATAAATCCGCCCTTGAGATCGGCAATGTCCCTGAAGAGCTGAAGAGCATTTTTTGCGTTGCTCGCGACGTCGCACAATTGCGCGATCGCGAAAGACGGTTTCTTCAAAACCGCGCCCTGCTGCAAAATCGGGATCCTTTGCTCGGTGGCGTCGATGTTATCAGCATTGGCGAGGCCCGATCCGCCCAATGCGCGGAGCTTGCTCGTTTGGAGGTTTTTCATAGCGCTCTGGAGGCCTGCGCCGAGCTCGCCGAGGCCAGGAAGGTTTTGAACCCGCTGCTGGCCGAGCATTCGGTTTTGATCGGCAAACTCCAGATGGCACAGAGCGACCAGTTCACCGCCGAATCAAATGCACGCGAAGCGATTGATGCAGCGACCGCTGCGGCCGTCGCTGCCATCGAGAAGAGCCCCGCTGTCATCAAAGCGCGGAACTTGCTTGAATTGCTGGCCAGCGCATAATTCTCCCGCCGCTCATGCGGGAATCAGGTGCCGCCGTCTCTGGAAACAGGGACGGCGGTTTTTTTGCGTTCAGGATGCCCGCTGCGGGCTTTGAGTGGATCGGGCGGACCATCGGCCCGCCGTCGGAAGGTGCTGAGATCCCGGCACCTCGAAGGCCCCGAGGAATCGCCACGCTGGCCGGGATGGGCACGGGTGAGGAGGGGGGGATCTAACCGAAAACGCCAAAGTGTCCAAGATTCCGTCCAATCTGGTTTCGGGAGCCGCGTTTTTCAGTTGTAACGCGTTGATCCTAAATGGCTCCGGCGCTAGGGATCGAACCTAGGACCTAGTGATTAACAGTCACCCGCTCTGCCGCTGAGCTACGCCGGATTTGCAGTCTTTTAAGACGCGGGCGGACGATGGGATTCCCGGCCCGCTTGTGGCAAGCCAAAATTACGCCGCAAATGCAAAAAGGCGTAAGGCGGCGAGTTCCATACCGATGAGACGCGAGGATTTGAAATTTGGAACGGTATCACCACCAGATCGCCGACGTCTCCGGGCGGATGGCCGCGGCGGGACTTTTGGGCGGTTTCCTCATCGGCCGGCGGAAAAAGGCCTGATCAGCCACCGGCGGCGAGCGCCACGATCTCGACGCGCGAGCCGTCGGTCACCTGCGTGGCCGGATAGTCGCGCGGGAAAACGGCGGACTCGTCGAGCTCCACCACCACCGGCCGGCCGCCGAAGCCGAGACTTTCCAACAGATCCGCGATGGGCATCGGATTGCCGATTTCGTGTGGCTGGCCATTGAGTTGAATTTTCATGATCGGATGAATTTGGAAGGGAGATTTGAACCAGTAGAGTAGAGAGCAACGGGCGGCTTGCGCCAATCCCGTTGCTCCCCCTCGTCAAACCGGACGTGCGGATTTCCCGCATCCGGCTTTCCTGCAAGCATTCCTCATAGGCGTTGAAGTCCAAGTTC
>JBIPND010000716.1:0-2581 GCA_044374015.1 Luteolibacter sp.
TTGGCTTTGTTCCTTCGACAAACGAGCCAACGGCAAGCCCCGCAACGCCCCGGCAAAAGTCATCAAAACCCTGAGGGCGATCAACGCCGCCGCCCTCATGTCCGGGGGAGGGGAGGTGGACAAGAACCTGCTCGATCAAATCCGGGCCGCCGGCATCGAGCACTATGTCTGGACGATCAACGATCCGAAACTCGCCGCCACCTATCGGGCCCAAGGCGTGGATGCCATCATCACCGATGTGCCCGCAGAGATGCTCGGCGCTTTAAACTCAACGGCCCAGCATGATTAAAAAAACCATCTCCATTGCACTGGCCATGGTTTCGACCGCAGGCCTGTCCTCGGCGAAGGAACTCCATGTCGGAGCCGGCCACCCGCTGAAAACCATCTCGGCGGCGGCGGAACTCGCGCAACCGGGGGATACCATCATGGTTCACGAGGGGATCTACCGCGAGGAGCTCAACCCGCCGCGCGGCGGCACCTCGGACGCCCAGCGCATCGTTTACACGGCCGCGCCGGGCGCAAAGGTGGTCATCAAAGGCTCGGAACCCGTCAAGGGCTGGACCCGTGTCGCAAATGACACTTGGAAAGTCACGCTGCCGAACACCTTCTTCGGCGATTTCAATCCCTACGCCGACCCGATCCGCGGGGATTGGTTTAACCCGCAAGGCCGGACGCACCACACGGGTGCGGTTTACATCGATGAATCCTGCCTCTGGTTTGGCGAGGTGGATGACAAGAACACGACGATTTACGCGCAGTTCAAGGATCTCGATCCGAACGAACGCGACATCGAGATCAATGTGCGGAAGACAGTTTTCTATCCACGCGAACCCGGGCGCAATTACATCACGGTGCGCGGCTTCACCATGATGCATGCCGCGACCCCCTGGGCGCCGCCGACCGCCGAGCAGTTCGGGTTGATCGGCACGCACTGGAGCAAGGGGTGGATCATCGAAAACAACACCATCAGCCACTCGAAATGCGTGGGGATCACTCTCGGCAAATACGGCGATGAATGGGACAACCGGTCCGCGACCGCCACGGCCTACAACGACACCATCGAGCGCGCGCTGAAGAACGGTTGGCACAAGGAAACCGTCGGCAGCCATATGCTGCGCAACAATACCGTGACGCACTGCGAGCAAGCCGGGATCGTGGGCAGCCTGGGGTGCATTTTCAGCACGGTGGAGGGCAACGAATTCCGCCACATTCACACCCACAAGCTTTTCAGCGGCGCGGAAACGGCCGCCATCAAATTCCATGCGCCGATCGACATGCTGATCAAGGACAACCTGGTCAGCCAATCTGGAGGCTATGGGCTACTCTGGTTGGACTGGATGGCCCAGGGAACCAGAGTTTCCGGGAATCTGTTTTACAACAACCTCGACCCGAATGTGTTCATGGAGGTCAACCACGGCCCGTATCTGCTGGATCACAACATTTTCCTGGGATCGGACTTCAAGAATTGGTCCCAAGGCGGGGCGTATTGTTACAACATCCTCCCCGGCGCGATCACCGTGAGTCCGCAGACCCGGCAGACCCCCTACCACCGTCCGCACACCACCGAAGTGCTCGGACTCTCGAGCATCGCCGGCGGGGACGACCGCTATCTCAACAACCTGATGACGCAGCCTGACCCCTTCGGCTCGATCCAAAAAAATATCAAGAACATGGTGGTGGAAGGCAACCAGCCGCTGCAATCCGTCAAGATTCTCGAGAAGGATGACGGGGTTTACCTGTCCTTCGAATTGCCGAAAACGGAGCCCGCACAACCTGTCACCGCGGAACGCCTCGGCAAAACGCTTGTTTCACAGACCACCTTTGCGAATCCGGACGGCACGCCGATGACTCTCGCCACCGATTACTTCGGCAAGCCCCGCGATCCCCGGCATCCCGGAGCCGGCCCTTTCGCCGGACTGAAGCCCGGCAGGCATGAAATCAAGGTCTGGCCAAAATGAATAACAAATCCCCTGCTCCAATGTTATTATTCGCTATGAAAATATTACCGATATCGGCTCTTCTTCTCATGTTGCCCGCATTTGCGGAGGCCTCGCCGCGAGTCTATGAAATCTGGGAGACAAACCCTGCACCGAATAACGGGAGCAATTGGGAAAGCACGAAAGCCGATGCCAAGCCAAAATCCTACGACAAGGACTGGGAGCAGTGGTCCTACCCGCTTGGCAATGGGTTTGTCGGCGCCTCCGTTTTCGGGCGCACGGACACCGAGCGTATTCAGATCACCGACAAGACGCTTCACAACAAAGGAATCTATGGGAATGGCGGCTTGACCAACTTTGCGGAGGTCTATCTCGATTTTCACCACGATGCGGCCAAGAACTACCGCCGTTCACTCAACCTGAATGAAGCCATCGCCCATGTTTCCTACGAGCAGGACGGGGTGGCTCACAACCGCGAGTATTTTGCCTCCTACCCGGACCAGGTGATCGTGGTCCGGTTGACCTCGGATCAAAAGGGGGCGCTCACTTTTACCGTGCGCGCCGAAATTCCTTACCTCGAGGCGAAAGACCGCACCGGCACGATCACGGCGGAGGGGGATGTGCTGACCCTCAAGGGCACGGTT
>JBIPND010000718.1:0-2575 GCA_044374015.1 Luteolibacter sp.
TTGAAATCCAACAATCCGGCAAAGTCCTGATCTTCGATGTCCGCCCGTCGTTCATCTACCAGCTAGGCCACATTCCCGGCGCGATCAACTGGCCCCGCGGCCGCTTCGAAAGCCAGCTCGTCCTTCAAGAGTCGCGGATCCAACTGGCCGCCGCGGCCGGCAAGCCCGTCGTCCTCTATTGCACCGACCTCGCCTGCCCCGATGCCCGCGAAGTCGCCACCCGCCTCGCCGCCCGCGGCCACGCCGTCGCCGTGCTCGAAGGCGGCTGGGACGCGTGGCAAATCGGCGGCCTGCCCACCGAATGATTCTCCTTCCATAAACACCATGTCAGACACCTCATTCCCCAACGTCACCGTCGATACCAAAGCCAACGTCTATTTCGATGGCCGCGTCGTTTCCCACACCGTGCATTTCGCCGATGCCACCAAAAAGACCCTCGGCCTGATCTATCCGGGGAAATTCCACTTCGGCACCGCCGCACCCGAGCGCATGGAAATCATCGCCGGTGCCTGTGACGTCGTGCTCGATGGCACCACCGAAACCCTCGCCTACGAAGCGGGCTCCGCCTTCGACGTCGCCGGCAACAGTGGTTTTACCATCACCGTGGCCGACGGCATTTGCGAATACATCTGCTCGTTCCTTCCGGCCTGATGTCCCCTCCGGCGATCATGAAAAATCTCGCCGGATGCATCGTGGCGGCGATGCTTTGCAGTTCCTGCGGCATTCGGCTTCCCGACACCCCGGTTCCGGCGTCTCGGGAAGTCGATCGCCAATTCGTTTCCCTCCAGCCGGAGCAAGAGCCCGATGTCCTGATCTGGCTGATCTCCGATGAGATTCACACCGGCATGGTCTTTCCCTACGACTGGCTGCTGGAATCCGGATTCATCCCGCCCGCCGGTTTTGGAAATCCCCGCTTCGTCACCCTCAGTTGGGGCGACCGCACTGCCTACGTCGAAAAAGGCCTGCACTCGCCCGGCAAGCTGCTGCGCGCGCTGTTCACCCCCACCCCCTCGGTGATGGAACTCATCCCAGCCAACTGGAATGTCACCGAGGTTTGCCCGCACCAGCGGATTTGGCGAAAACTCGTCGCCCGCGAGCGCGGCCGCGACCTAGCAGCCTTCCTCAACGACTGCAGCCGCATGGGCGCCGACGGCCGCCCGCAAGTCTGCGGCACCTCCAGCTGGGGCGACGGCGTGCTGCTAGAATCGCGGCACATTTATTTTGTTCCCCGGATGTGCAACACTTGGACCTGCCAGGCGATCGAAGCCATCGGCGGAAAAATGAACCCGTGGCTCGCCATCACCGCCGATGGTCTGATCCGCCAGGCGGAACGCCCGCCCAACGACTTCGAGCAAATCTGGTGGGGCGGCGGCCTCGCTCCCGCCAGCCTGCGGTGACGGGCCACAGGGTCCCTACACTCGGGAGAAGATCGAGGCCTAGGTTTCTGCGAAGCCAAAATACCTGACCCGAAACATAAATCTGAATGAGCTAGGCTAGACTTGAGACTCATTCATCTTTCCGAAGCCTAATCCTGATTCGAATCCCTGGTTGACACGCATCCGTCATTGACGGATGCCTCACCGCGTGTGTTTCACCTTCAAGGAAACCTCGCTCTTCACCCGGCAAGCGACCGAAATCCTGCCCGACGAAGAATTGAACGCCCTGCAGTAGGCGCTGATGGCAAACCCCGAGTGCGGCGACCTGATCCGCGGTTCCGGCGGCCTTCGAAAGCTCCGCTGGGCCGGATCGGGCCGTGGCAAACGCGGTGGTTTGCGGGTGATCTACTACTGCCAGGTTCCGGGAAGCGTCATCCGGCTTCTTCTCGCCTACCCGAAAAACCAACAGAAGAACCTCACTCCCGCCCAACTCAAAATCCTCAAGTCCATCATCGAAATGGGGTCAGGCCTTGGGAAAACATATACCGCAGCGCATCAGGATTTGTGGAAACGTGGCTGGCATGGCGGCATACACTCGCACGGGCAATGGAGCGCTGGCTTCAGCCGGCGTGGCTAGTGAATCGCGCGAGCTGAAACGAAACGGGCCGGCTGAAGCCAGCGCTCCGTTTCGCCGCATCTCCCGTTTCCACAAAACAGCATGCGTGCCAGTATAACAGCGAACTGGATGGCTGGTTCTGGGAGAGGGATCCGCCGCGATCCACCAGTCGGATTTGCATCAGAGTCATAGGGCCACATCTCGCCCGTAGTAGGCTTGAACATGTAGCGTGATTCGCTGTCGGCCAGCCACCACTTGATATGACCGGAGCCGGGAGATGAACCGTGCAAATCAGCGGAGACCGAATACTTCGAGAATCAATTCTTGATCGCTCCAATCGCGGATTCTCTGATGGACTCCATTGTGCGAGACTCCGATGCCGTCCTGATTGAGGAAGCAGCGGAGGCTGTGGGCAACTTCGAGAACTTAATATGCCTCGCGGGTGGCGATGTGGTCTCATCGGGTGACAGTCCGGTCACAGGGAATGGCGTGATTTCGAGTGCTTCGAGGTCCGCAATGAGCCGTGCATCCGCCGCGATATTGTCCCCCGGCCCCGCAGGTTTGCCTTTAGGCTTGTGGGCGG
>JBIPND010000719.1:0-2569 GCA_044374015.1 Luteolibacter sp.
GGGCTATGGCAGCGCGGATGCGATCTCCGCCTTCGTCAAGCCAGACGTGGATTTGAAAAAATACGACAGCGTGATCATCGATCCGGTCACCACCATCGTCGCCACGCCCGGGATCAGCCCGGCGGTCAAGGACCAGCTTGCCGCTTATCTCGGCGATGCGCTGCGCGGCCGGCTTGCTGAGGATTTCAAGGTCGTGAGTGTCCCGGGGCCCACCACCCTGCGGGTCCGCACCGCGTTGACCGACGTGATCGAAAACCAGCAGGTCGGCAAACCGGTGACCACCGTCCACACCGCCGCGCGGGCCACGCTGACCGGCACGATTGGCTCCGCCGAGGTTGCGACCTTCGTTTCCAACGTCTCGTTCGAGGGCGAGATTATCGATTCTCTCAGCGGCGAACGTTTGCTCGCCAACACCGACCACCGCCTCGGTAAGAAACGCGAAGCCAGCGCCACCACCACCTGGGCCGGCGTGCGCAGCGGCGTGAACCAAAATGTCAGCCGCCTCCGCGAGCGCCTGATGGCGCTCCGCGCCCGCTGATAGAATTTGATAGAACTTTAAAAGCCCCGCCGGATCTCATCCGGCGGGGCTTTTTTTGACGGACAAGCCGTTGGGTTGGCGAACCGGAGAGCGAGGGGATTCTACCAGATCGTGGAAATCCCGGGATAGGTGGGGATGATGCGGTCGGAGGTGAGCAGTGTGAGCTTTCGAGAGCTTCATCGGCAGTCTTCGGGCCATTCGTCCTCGGTGAGCGGCTCGGCCGGGTCGTAGCCGGGGGCGAGGGTCGGTCGCAACGCCGGATCCGGGGTCAGATCGCGGCGGCGTTTTTTCGGCGGGACATAAGGGCGGATCTCCGCCACCGGCTTGCCGTTCTGCTGGAGAATGACGGTTTCGCCGTCGTCCACCACCGCCCGGACGAGCTTGGAAAGGTGGGTCTTGGCCTTGTGCATGGTGGCGGTGATCATGGTGGACGGGGTTAGCTAGAATGGGGAGTTCGTCAAGGGAGCAGGCGGGTCAAAAGACTTGGAGTCCTTCGGTTTCAGCAGCGGTGGCGAGGCGGGCGTCGGCGCAGGCGAAGCGGAGATCAGGAACACCGGCGTTACCGATGGCGAGAGCGGCGGCGAGCTGAAGGGAATCGGCGGCTCTCAACGGGTGGGTGCGGAGGAGGCGGAGCGCCAGCTTGCGCACGGCGGCGGTGGGGTTGACCTCGTGCCAAGCTTCGGCGAGTTCTGATAGGCGTTCGCGGGCGAACTTGGCATCAGCAGCGGACAGGGTGCCGTCGCGCAGGCGGCGCTGGAGGGCGGATTCACATTCGACCGGAGTTCCCCACCAGACGGCGAGTTCCGGATCGCCCTCGAGCTGGCCGCGTCTGGCGGTGCTTTCCGCTTCCTCCACCAACAGGGCGACGAGTGCGGAGCTGTCCCAAAAAATCATCGGCCGTCCTCCCGTTCGCTGAGGATGGCCCCGCGCAAACTGGTTTCAGCGGCCACGACGGGTCTTGGCGCAGCTAGGAATGCCGTGACATCCAGAGCGCACTGGGGAGGACTGAGCAAACCGCTGGCATATAGGGCATCCAATGGTGTCCCACCCGCAGCCAATGGCTGAAGCCGCGCCACCGGGCGGTTGCGCTCGGTGATGACGATGGTTTCACCCCGCTTCACCTGATCGATCAGTCGACTGAACTGATTTTTCGCGGTGGCAATGTTGGCTGTTTGCATATGGCTAAGTTGGCCATAACGACGGAATTGTCAAGGGAGCCGGCCCGCACATTTCCTGGTCCGTGTGGTTATCTCGAAGGGGCGCTGCGGCCGGATTTTTTCGACTGCTCGAGCAGGTCTTTGAGACGTTTCACGAGCTCCGGGTGTTGTTGATAGAGGTTGGTCGTTTCTCCGGGGTCTTTTGCCAGATCGTAGAGTTGGCCGGGGGCGTCGGGGGCGGTTTCGGGTAAAATGTAGGGTGCCAGTTCGGAATGGGGAGCGTAGCGGTTTCCGCCGGAGCCGCGGTGGTCGAGGTATTTGCAAGCGCCCTGCCGGATGGCAAGATCCAGGGACCACGTCTGGTGCAGCGTGAAGTCACGGACCGGCTTGCCGCCGTCTTTGCCCAGCAGCACTGGCAGCATGTCCACGCTGTCTTCGGCGGAGTTGTTAGGAAGGCGCGTGCCGGTGATCGCGGCGCAGGTGGCCATGACGTCGGTGAGACTGGTGGTTTGCGCGCTGCGCTTTTGTGCGGGGATTTGACCCGGCCAACGGGCGATGAACGGCACCCGGTGGCCGCCTTCCCATTGATCGCGTTTCACGCCGCGCCATGGCCGCGCGCCATCGTGCTGATAGTCTTTGCGCATGTGGACGACGGTCGGAACTTCCGGGCCGTTATCGCTGGTTAGAATGACGAGCGTGTTGTCGGCGATGCCGAGTTCATCGAGCTTTTTGAGCAGCGCGCCGACAATGTGGTCGAACTGGGCGATGAAGTCACCGTGCGGACCGACTCGGGTTTTTCCCTGAAAAGCCTTTCCGGGCAATGAAGGGAGATGAACCGCTTGGGCGGAGTGAAAAAGGAAGAAGGGCTTCTTCG
>JBIPND010000720.1:0-2567 GCA_044374015.1 Luteolibacter sp.
TCGAAATCCCCGTCAAACTCGTCAAACTCGCCGCCACCCCCGGCCCCGACGGCACCTACCGCGCCGATCTCTCGGTCACCTGGCCCGCGGAAATCAGCCCGGCCATCGCCTCCACCGCCGAGATCCACCTGGTTTCCTATCAGCAACCCGCCGCCATCTCGGTGCCGAGCAAGGCCCTCGTCTTCGATGCCACCGGCTGGACCGTCGAAGTCAAACTCGCCGATGGCAAAACCGAACGCCGCCCGGTCAAACGCGGCCTCATTTCCAAGGAAGAAACCGAGATCCTCGCCGGCCTGGAAGTCGGGCAGGTGGTCCTCGTGCCGGACAAGTGAAATCAAGACACAAGACACAAGACTTGAAGACGCAAGAGAAGAGAAGACTAACACGATGAACTTTCTCCGCTCGTCTCTTCTCTATCTTGTGTCTTGTGTCTTGTCGTCTTGTGTCTTTGCCGCCACGCCGGCAGCGATCGATGCTTCCATCACCCGCGGCGTCGATTTCCTGCTAGGACACCAGAATGCCAACGGCTCGTGGGGCGGGCCCACGCTCACCAAGGGGCTCAACATCTACGCCCCGCTTCCCGGGGCCCACCATGCGTTCCGCGCGGGCGCTTCCGGACTCGCGCTTTGCGGCCTGATCGATGCCGCCGACGCCCGCCCGCAAGTCACCGCCGCGATCGACAAAGCCGCCGCCTGGACCACGGCGGAAATGCCCAAACTCCGCCGCGCCGACCTCACCACCACCTACAACGTCTGGGGCCACGCCTACGGCCTGCGCGCCATGTCCCGCCTCCATCAGCGCGAAACCGACCCTGCGCAAAAAGCCCGCTGGGTCGCCCTCGCCCAACAGCAGGTGGACCTCGCCAACCGCTACGAAGACATCAACGGCGGCTGGGGATACCTGGATCTTTTCGACGAGGTCGCCACCCAAAAGCCATCCGGCCTGCCGACCGCCTTCACCACCGCCACGGTCCTGTTGGCCATGGATCAGGCCCGCACCACCATGGGCGTGAAGCTCGATGACAAACTGGTCAAACACGCGATCGCCGGGATCAACCTCCAGCGCACCCCGGATTTTTCCTACACCTACTCGTTCCCCCACCGGATGCGGCCGCGCGGCGAAATCAACCGTCCCGCCGGCTCCCTCGCCCGCTCCCAGGCCTGCAACGCCGCGCTGCGCGTCTTCGGCGAAAAGGCGGTCACCGACGAAGTCCTCACCACCTGGGCCGATCGTTTTCTCGCGCGCGAGGGATTTCTCAGCAACGTCCGCAAGCGTCCCGTCCCGCACGAGGGCGCCTTCAAGATCGCCGGTTATTTCTACTACTACGGCATCTATTATTTCACCGAGTCGGTGCGACTGTTACCCGCCGAAACCCACGCCGCCTACGCCGAAAAACTCGCCGCCATTTTGCTCGAGCGGCAGGAAAAAGACGGCTCGTGGTGGGACTATCCGCTCTACAACTATCATTCCTCCTACGGCACCGGCTACGCCCTGATGGCCCTCGCCTGGTGCCGCGAGACCCTCGCCACCGCCCGCCCATAAAACTGCGGCGCCCCGCCGCAACTCCTGATAAGGAGCGGCGACGAATGGCACGTAGTTAAGGCGGATTTCGATTGGATTGCCCCGGAGGGGGCAGCCAGAAATTAGCCGGTGGCGTGAGCCACCGGGACACCGCCCGTCACGCACCAAGCCCCGGCAGGGGCGACGGAATCTGCCGCGGCCGTGGGAACCGCAGCCTTCCACCGCCCCTGCCGGGGCGGAATGGTCTTCGAAATCTCGGTCCGGTGGCTCACGCCACCGGCTAATTTCCACGGGTCCCGCTGGGACGAAAGAAAGACGAAAACCGGCTTAACTACGTGCCATTCGAGCGGCGACCTTATTGTCGCCTCTTCCTCGAGCAACGAGCAAGAAACGGACAATCAATCGACAAGCCGTGCCGGGATATTCCTGTTTTGGAAATATCGGGCCGCGATGAACGCCCGCATCCCCGACCCGACCGCCATGCCGGTCGCTCCGGGATTGGTCGGCGGCGGTTACTTCATTCCGCTCGCAAACCTCAACATTGTCTCCATCCAGCTGGTCATGAAAATCACGTGGGCACAGACCACGCGCGTCCAGCAGGAAACATCCGCCAGCGGCGCGCCGATCTGACCGGCAAATAACGGGGCGCGACGAGCCCGTCGAGCGCCACCGGATCGATAGAGGTAGGAACGGGGCTCTCACCCCGCCCCCCCCTCCGAACCGGACGGGCGGATCTCCCGCATCCGGCTCTCCAGTCAGTGGTTTGCTCCTTTACGGAGACTGGCATATGTCGATTCCCGGGCGTCCAGCAGGCAAAAGAGCCCGAGTTTCGTGAAGTAGCGGTTGGGCCAGCGCTGATGGTCTTTTCCACGACCGCGGCCTCTCAGCCCACGTCGCTTTCTCAGGATCGATCGCAATCTCATACGTATCCACCCGTCGATTCCTCCCAGCGCGGACTCGGCTTCTTCCCGGCTACGGCACAGCACGACCATGTCGTCCGCATACCGCACCATTTCGAAGCCAAGCCCGGCCATCAGCCACTCGTC
>JBIPND010000722.1:0-2566 GCA_044374015.1 Luteolibacter sp.
GGCATCAAAAGCGGTTTTAATGTCCGACAGCACCGTCCATGGCGAACGTCCCTCGGCCACGTAATTGGCCGGCGAGCAACGGATCTCCGCATAGACGATGTTTTGTGAAAGCAAGTGCTCGTAAAGCAATTGGCAGTGGCGGGCGAGGCAGCCCGGGTCGCGCAAGAGGGCGGATCCGTTCTGATCGCCCAGTTTCATGTAAGCCTGCAAGCGGTCCTCCGGTTTGTGTGGCAGGGTGGCGACGGGCCATCCGGCGGGAAGATCCTCCTCACGAAGAGGCGGGAGTTTTTGAGGATCGCGAGCCGCCGCCCGGACTTCCTCCAGGAGCCCGCCGCACGTGGCGAAGCCGCCAAGGTGGCAGTGAAGATCGACTTTCGGCAAGGCCAGCAACCACGCGGAGTCGGTGGCGGGATCGAGTGGCTGATTGAGCCAGTCCCGCTGTGCGGGTGCCCAGCGGGCGATTTGGGGAAAGGGAAGTGTGGCGAGTTCGCTCTCGCTGGCGGCGAGGCGATTGGCAGCTTCGAGGCGGCCGTGGATGGCATCACGCAGCGGGGTTTTTCCAATCGCGATGACGCCCGAGGTGGAAGGAACGGGTTCCGCAATCGCCGCGAGTTCGCGCATGGTGGGCCAACCGGTGCGCGAGCCCAGATTGATCAGCCGGATGGAGCCGTCGGCGATGGCGGTGAGGATTTCCTCATCGTTGCTGATCCGCATGCCGAGCGGGCTGGTCAGATGGAAAAGCTTGGCACACCCGAGCAGCCCGGCAGCTTCCTGGGCGGCAGCGGACATGGTCTTGAAACCGCCGGCGAGACACACATGGATTTCCTCATCAGCGGTGGCCGCGAGCACGGAAAAGTAACATCGATAGAGCGCCTCCTCGAAGCGATGATGGTCGTCCGCCGTGGCCAAATCCGGCAAATCGGCGACGGCGAGAATGGTGAGATCCACTTGGGGATGGTCGCGGGCGAACCAAGCGTGGCACTGCTCCACGGACGCGGTCGTTCCCGAGGAAGTCAGAACCAAGACGCGATCATAACAGGCGGTGCCGTTCCCGAGAAGGAAGGCTTCCGGGACGACGGCCCAGGAGGTGCCGAGGGTGCAGAGGAGGGATGGCATGCGAGGAAGCAGTCGAAGAGCGGATTTCAAATGACACGAAGTCCCTCCGTCTCCGCCGCGGAGGCGAGGCGGGCGTCGGCACAGGCGAAGATGAAATCATTCAGGCCGGCGTCCGCCAGTGTGAGGGCGGCGGCGAGTTGGAGGGCATCCGCAGCGCGCAGCGGGTGAGTGCGCAACAAGCGTCGGGACAGTGTGCGCACGGCAACCACAGGCGAGACCTCATGCCAAGTGGCCGAGAGATCGGCCAAGCGCTCGCGAGCCAGGCGGGCTTCAGAAACTGACAGAGAGCCATCGCGGAACCTGCGCTGGATGGCGGACTCGCACTCAACCGGAGTGCCCCACCACACGACAAGATCGGAATCCGTCTGGAGTTGCTGGCGGCGCGGCGCGGAATCCGCCTCATCCACCAGCAAGGCCACCAGCGCGGAGCTGTCCCAGAAAATCATCGGCCTTCCTCCCGTTCCTCCAGAATTGCCTGCGCAAGTGAATTTCCGGGTGCTAATGATGCGCGGGGGGCGGCCAAAAACGCTGGAAGATCAAGAGCTTTGCCAGGCGGCACGAGCAAACCGCTGGCGTGAAGCGCCTCCAAGCCAGCAGGAGACGAAGCGGCCACCGGCTGCAGAGTGGCGACGGGTTTGTTGCGCTCGGTGATCAACACCGTCTGCCCTTGCTTCACCAAATCAATCAAATGGCTGAAGCGACTTTTCGCCGAGGCTATGTTGGATGTATGCATGTGACTAAGATGGGCATGAATGGCGGGCTTGTCAAGGACGGGGGAGTAGTGGAGCTGAAGATGACTTCAACGGCCACCTCAGTCACCTACCTTGCTGCGGGGCTTGAGGCGGTGTTTTGGTGAAGTCGCGGGATTGGAGGATGGGCTGGGTGTGAGATTGCATGGCTAAGGATTCTATCTGTATTGCCGGAGTGTTCATGAATTCCTGAAGCTTGAAATGAGCTTCGATTTAAATGAATCGTCGATTATTTCCGGGGTAAGCATGTTTGACCGGATCACCTAAAACGATATCAGGGGCTTGAAAAGTCAGGAGAGTATATTGGACTGCCCCGGCTTTTGTCTTCAACGCGCAGGGACGAAAGTAAACAGCGCTGGCCTGCCGTTCACTTTTACCATGCGAATAACCCAAGGGAGTTTTGTTGATGGCCTTATGGTGAAGCCGGAGTCCCGAGTTTTGGATTTTATCACCTTTGAGCTGTCCTTCAATCTGGCGAAATACCGCCATCGAATCGGAATTTGCGTTGATCGCAAATTTATGGGAGAAACCGCAGACGTCAAGATTTTCCAAATGGCTGTCAAGCTCAGCCTTCGTGAACAACCGTTCGTCGGCACTCCATGAGCCGAATCCTCGGCTTTTACGATAGCCTATCGATCCGAATGACAACATACTCTGGACGGCGAGGTCGAGCAATAGATCCGCTTGTGGAGGGATTGCGC
>JBIPND010000721.1:0-2566 GCA_044374015.1 Luteolibacter sp.
GTGGAGGAGCTGATGCTCGATCAGGAGGCATCGGAGATTTCTGACACCATTCCGATCTTCGGCGCGGGCGGGCTCGGGCTGGACTCGGTCGATGCGCTGCAACTGGTGGTCGGGCTGGAAAAACATTTCGGCCTGAAAATCGGCACGTCGGACGCCGCCAAGGGGATTCTCGAAAACGTCGAAACCATCGCGCGGGAAATCGAGAAATCCGCCTGAGGCGACCGTTTCCCCGGCTTGCATGAAGGCGTTTCTGATCTTTTCGCTCAAGCTGGTGCTCACGGGTCTGTGCCTGTGGTGGGCGTTTTCCCAGGTGGAAATCGATCACTCGGTGTTCACCCAGCCCGGCGCGGTGGATTACCGATGGTTGTTAGGCGGGGCGGCGCTCGCGGGCATTTCGGTGGTGCTGCAAGGCGCCCGCTGGTGGTTTTTCCTGCGCGGCCAGGCGATGGCCGTCCGCCTCGGCCGGGCGGTCGAGTTGACGATGATCGACAGCCTTTTCAGCCTCGCTTCGGTGAGCGGGCTCGGGGGTGATGCCGCGCGGATCCTGCTGTTGATGCGCGATCATCCGGCGCGCAAGCTGGTCATCGCCACGGCGGTGATGGCCGACCACCTGGCGGGGCTGGTGTCGCTCGCGGTGGTGTTTTTCATCATCTCGGTCGCGAAGTTCGACACCCTCGTCGATCAAAGCGTGCTCGGCCGCGGGGTGATCCACTTCGCGTGGTTCTATCTGGGAGGCGGGCTGGCGATGGTAGCGATGATCTTCGTGCTCGCCTCGCCGCCGGTGCACCGCCGCATTCATGGAAAGGATCGCTTCGCCCGCTGGCCGGTGATGAAACGGATTCCGGAACTCTACGATGTCTATCGGAAAAAATGGCGTTACGCGCTCGCCGGTCTGGGCGTTTCCTTCCTGATGTTGTTCGCCTATTTTTCTTCCTACTACTGCGGCATGCGGGCCGTCGGCGGCAACGCGGAATACAGCGCGGTGATCTCCGCGATGCCGGTCATCGACGCCATCAGCGGCATGCCGATCTCGATCGCGGGCGTCGGTGTGCGCGAGAAATTGTTCGAAGTGTTGATGATGGATCTGGCCGGCGTCCCGGCGGAAACCGCGGTGGCCGCCTCGCTGGCGGGATTCGCCTGCAATGTATTCTGGGCGCTGCTAGGCGCGTTGTTTTTCCTGAAAAAACGCGACCGCATCACCGTCGCCGAACTGGAAGCGGGCAAGGAATAGCCGCGGATTACCGCTCGCGATCGTCATTCCGCGGTCCGGAGTTCAAGCTTTAGCTTGCCTCCCAAAGAGCACGGTAAACCGTGAACTCCGGACCGCTTCCCGGTGGCACACGAGTTATTTCGAAAGCAATCCCTCCAACAGCTTCCACACGTTTTCCGCGACCTTCCGCTGGCCGTCTTCGGTGGGATGGATCCGGTCCGGCTGATTGAGTTTTTCTTCGCCCCCGACCCCATCTAGCAGGAATGGGACCAGCACCGCCTTTTGATCCGCCGCCACTTTGGGGAAAACCGCCTTGAACTGCGAGACGAACTCCGCGCCCATGTTCCCCGGCATTTCCATGCCCGCGACGAGCACCTTCGTTTCCGGATTCTTCGTGCGCGCCTTGTCGATGATCCCGGCGAGATTCTCCGCCGTTTGGATGGGTGAAATCCCGCGCAGCCCGTCGTTGCCGCCGAGGGCGACCACCAGCACGTCCGCGCCCGGTTTGCCGAGCGCCCAGTCGATGCGCCGCAGTCCGCCGGCCGTGGTGTCGCCGCTCACGCCGGCGTTGACCACCGTGTAGGGCAGCGCCGCCGCGTCGATTTTCTTCTGCAAAAGCGCCGGGTAGGCTTGTTGCGGGTCGAGCCCGTAGCCGGCGGTGATGCTGTCGCCGAGAATGACGATGCGCTTCTTTCCCGGGTTTGCATTCGGCGCTTCCCCGGCAAATAATGTCCCGCCGACCAGCAGCAGCCCTAACTTAAGTAAATTTCGCGATGTCATCCGTTTTGTCCGCCACCCTAGAACCCGCCTTTGATGCTGTCAAACGGCCCATCCTTGAACTCATCGATCTGAAAAAAATCCACCGCACCGCCAGCCACGAGCTGACGGTGCTGCGCGAGGTGAATTTCCGGCTGGCGGAAGGCGACACCTGCGCGATCGTCGGGCCGTCCGGCAGCGGGAAAACCACGTTGTTAGGTTTGTGCGCCGGTTTGGACGACGCCACCAGCGGTTCGGTTCTGTTGGATGGGCAGGCGATGGAATCCCTCAGTCAGGACGCCCGCGCCGCGCTGCGCAACCGGCTGGTCGGTTTTGTGTTCCAAAGCTTCCAACTGATCCCCACGCTAACAGCCATCGAGAACGTGCTGGTGCCGCTCGAACTGCGCGGCGAGACCGGGCGCCAAAACGAAGCCGCCAAACTGCTCGCGGAGGTCGGCCTCGGCGACCGGCTCGACCATTATCCGCTGCAACTTTCCGGCGGCGAACAACAACGCGTCGCGCTTGCCCGCGCCTTCATCCACCGGCCGAAAATCCTCTTCGCCGACGAGCCGACCGGCAACCTCGATGCCGAGACCAGCG
>JBIPND010000723.1:0-2564 GCA_044374015.1 Luteolibacter sp.
CGTTTGGTGGAACCACGCTGGTAGGCTGCGCTTCTGCTGCGGGAGCCGGGATGCAGCCATCAAACAAAGTACGACGAGATGAAGGTGGAATGAACGGATGGGCCCGGCCATCACTTGACTTCGATGGCGAGACGGGCCTTGCCATCCTTGTTTTTCTCAGGGTCAGGGGACCACTGGAGCGAAAAGCCCTCGCTCAATGACGCGGGCTTGGCATTGGAAAGTTTCATGACTGAGTTCGGTGAGGCATTGAAGAGGAACTTGATTTTCCGGAAGGTGGAGATCTTGACTTCAGCAGCGGTGATTCCCGGGCCGTTGAATTCCTCGCTGCCGGCATCCACCGATTTTCCGAAGGTGAGTGACTGCCTCTTTCCGTCGATCCATTTCAAGTCGAGGCTGTCATCCTTGAGTTTGTCTTCAGCCGCTTTCGCCTCTTTTTTAGCCGCTCTCTTCGCATCCCGCTCATTGAGCTCTTCCTTGTTCTCTGGAGGCTTGCCAGGCGGATTGATGTTGGGAAAAACCACTGTGACGGAACCGCGAACTGGATTGGTGAGGGTGCCTGGATCCGACACGTGACTCGCCACGAAAACGATCCCACGGGATTGTTCGATCGTGAGCTCGATGCTGGCATCGCCTGCGGTCTTTCCTCGAATGACGCATTGGCCGAGTTTGTCTGATGCTGGATCCCCCGACTCCAGCGTATCCGCCCGAACCGGTCTCGATAGGGTCTTCCCGTCGGGCAGGGTTTCCTCAATCCCGAAATCGATGTTAATGAGCAAATTCCCAAAAACAGGTGCACCTTCACCTACGGGAATCAGAGAAACCTTGCCATCGGATGAGGCGACTTTAAACTCATAGTTTTTGTTGGCATACACGGCATAATATCCCAGCCATGGCTGATCCTGAAGTGTCGGAAGCTCGGCCAAGATCGGGTGTGGGGCAAGTGCGGCGACAAGGCACGAGATCGTTAGACACGCCTTGATCCGGAGGTGATGAATTCGCTGCGGATGAACGGCTTCCGGCGCGCATGTTAGAACGAGTGGGAAAGCGGGTGAAAGGCGATGATGGGCGGTTGCGTTGGATTTCTGGAGCACGGGTGGATGGGTTGGTATTTCGGAAAAGAAGCTACGGCGGCATTGATCAGAGGTCCACACCGCAAGGTAGCGTATCCCTTGGGTTCGGATATCCTCATTTCACAGGATATTCAGATGATTGCGTTCCTTGTCCGGGACGATGCGCCGCGAGACAATACGGGGCCGCCGACCCTCCAATCGGCGGCCCCTTTTATCCCGGAAGAAAACCCATTAACTTCCGGAAAATCTATGTTTCGGTGGCCTGCGGCGCGGTGTTTCGGCAAGCCAGTAAGAAAGGAGCGAAAGATCCGGTGCGAAGCGACTGACCCTTCCTCAATCATCGACAAACAGGCTACTCAGCGGCGGCGGCGCAGCAGGGCAAGCACGCCGAGGCCGCCTAGCAGGGCGGCGAAGTTCGGCTCGGGGACCACGGTCAGGGTGACGAAGTTGGTCGCGCCCGTGATGTCGCCGGTGAAGTTGCTGCCAGCGAGGGTGTCGTTGTAGTTGAACCGCCAGATGTTGGCTCCGAGGGAGATGTTGGAATCATCGGCCAAGGTGACCAGACCGGCTCCCGCATCGTAGCTGAACAGCCCGCCGTTCCATGCTCCCAACGAACTGATCAGGGTGAGTTTGGAACCATTCGCCAGTGTCGTACTGGCGGAGAGATCCGTCAGGGTGAGGATGGTGCCGGAGGCGATGCCCAGTGTGCCGCTGGAGTAGGTCAGGTCGCCGTTGAGGCCGAGGGTGTTCAATTCGTAGGCGTAGGTGGAACCGGTTGAGAAACTCAAGGCACCTACGCCGAACGACTCGATGGAGTTTCCCGGAGCAAGCACTCCGCTCACGTTGACTCCGCCGATGACGCTGCCGGAGCCGCCGAGCTTACCGGTGGCCGCGACGGTTACTGTGCCGCCCCCCGTTTGGGCACCATTGATCCTCAGATCCGCACCTGCGTTGACCGTGGTCGCACCGCTGTAGGAGTTGGCGGCATTGAGGGTGGTGGTGCCTGCACCGGCGGCAGTGAGTGAACCGGTGCCGGTGATGGCGGCACTGCTGAAGTCGGTGCCTTGTGTTACCGCATCGCTGCGGTTGATCGTCAGGTTGGAGTTGTTCACGATGGCGCTGCTTGCAGAAAGCTTGCCCGTGGTGCTGCCGGCACCGATTTGGAGGGTGCCGGTGCTGATGGTCGTTTGACCGGTAAAGGTGTTGGCTCCAGAGAGGGTCAACGTGCCCGAACCGTTCTGGGTGAGCGCACCGTTACCGCTCATGATGCCGGCCAGCGTCTGCGGATTGCTGCTGCTATGCCGATAGACTCCGTTGTTGAGGATGTCACTCGTCACCACGCCGGTGCTCTGACCCACCGTGGTCAAGCGTGCGGTGCCTCCCACATCGAAGGTTCCGGCATTGATGGTGAGATTGGGCTGAGAGACGCCGCCGCCTCCAAGAGTGCTGAAGCTGGTGATCGACAGGGTTCCCGCCCCGCTTTTCGTGTAATTG
>JBIPND010000725.1:0-2562 GCA_044374015.1 Luteolibacter sp.
CAGGAAAACGGTCATTTCATGGCGTCAGCCCTCGCCGGAGAGCTGGTCCGGGAAATCAGTAAAAAACTTTCCAAGTCACAGAAAACCAGTGAATCAACCGAGTTATTAACATTTGAAAAACCGGCCACGCTTCAGGCCGAACTCCGACCTTACCAAGCGCACGGCTCGCGCTGGATGTTCGACCGCGTCGAGCGCTTCGGCGGAGCGCTGCTGGCCGACGACATGGGCCTCGGCAAAACCGTCCAAACGATCGCTTTAATTGAACGCTTGTTTCAGCTGGAAAGTGAGGATTCCGGAGTGGTGATGGTGGTGGCGACCGCCTCGCTGCTCGGCAACTGGCGGGCGGAGTTCGGCCGCTTCGCCCCGGCGCGAACCGTGCGGATCCTGCACGGCACCAGCCGCGACGCCGAGCGCGAGCGGGTCCGGCCGGGCGAGGTGGTGCTCACCAGTTACGGCACCTTGGCCCGGGACTTGGCGTGGCACTTGAAACGCAACTATCGCGCGGTGGTGGTGGACGAAGCCAGTTTGATGCGCAATCCCGACACCGATCACGCCAAGGCGATCGCCAAATTGAAAGCCTCGCGGCGGATCGCGCTGACTGGGACTCCGATCGAAAATGGAGTCCGCGATTTGTGGGCGATTTTCCGCTTCATCCAGCCGGGATGGTTGGGCAACCGCGAGGAATTCAAGGATCGTTACGAAACCCCGCTCGCCAGCGGCGAGACCGCCGCCGGGGTGATGGAGCGGCTTCGCCTCAAAACCTCGCCGTTTCTCCTTCGCCGCACCAAGGAGCAAGTGGCTCCCGAACTGCCTTCCAAGTTGTTCATCGATGAGTTCTGCGACCTCAGCCCGGACCAGCAAGCGGTGTACAAAGAGCTACTGATCGAGGGCCGCAAGCGCGTCGATGCCATCGCCGACTCCGGCAACAAGGGCGCGGCGCGGATGCAGATGCTCACCGCGTTGCTGCGGCTCCGGCAGACCTGTTGCGATCTGGCGCTGCTTGGCAACGAACGATTCAATCAACTGTTGGTGGCGCGCCGCTCGGCCAAACTCCAGCGCCTGCTCGAACTCATCGAAGAAGCGGTGAATGGAAATCACCGAATGTTGATTTTCAGCCAGTTCCAGACTCAGTTACGGGAAATCGAGAAATGCATCCAGGAACGTGGCTGGGACAGCCTGAGGCTCGACGGCCAAACCCGCAACCGCCAACAACTGGTGGATAAGTTCCAACAACCGGACGGCCCGCCGGTATTTTTGATCAGTCTGAAAGCGGGCGGCTACGGTCTCAACCTGACCGCCGCCGACACCGTGGTGCACTTCGACCCGTGGTGGAATCCGGCGGCCGAAGCGCAGGCGACCGACCGCGCCCACCGCATCGGCCAGACCCGGCCGGTCACGGTTTACCGCCTGCTGACCCGCGGGACGGTGGAAGAAAAGGTGGTCAAACTTCAGGCGAAGAAACGCGAGCTGGCGAACGCGATCGATGACGAAAACGGCGTCGGCGACGCCGCCGGCTGGAGCATGGACGATCTGAAATCGGTGATCACCGGGGATTGATAATGGGCCGCGCCTTTTCCGCAACGCGGTTCTTTCCCCACGCGCAATCGATGCCGGAAGAGATGGAACCACGTTGTGGTTCGGGGGATGATTCGGGTGGAACCCAGGGTAGGCTCTGCGAGCCAACCCTGGGCTGTGGGACGGAATCCCGTTGGGATTTCAATTACTGGTTCGCTTTGTCGAACGCGGCGTCGAAGGCGAGGTTGCTGGAGGGGAAATCCACGCTGCGGACGAAGGCGGCGGCTTCCTCGCCGCCGTGCACGCGGTCCATGCGGATGTCTTCCCACTCGACGGAAAGCGGGCCGCGGTAGCCGACGTCGTTGAGGGCGACGATGATGTCCTCGAACTCGATATCGCCGTGGCCGAGCGAACGGAAATCCCAGAAGCGGCGGGCGTCGCCGAAGTTGGTGTGACCGCCGAAGACGCCGACCGAGCCGTCGCCGTGGTTCCACCAGGCGTCCTTCATGTGGACGTGATAGATGCGGGTGCCGAGATCGCGGATGAATTTCACATAGTCCACTCCCTGATAGCCGAGGTGCGACGGATCGTAGTTGAAGCCGAAACGTTTGTGATGGCCGACGGCCTCGAGCGCGCGCTGGGCGGAGGCGATGTCGAAGGCGATTTCAGTCGGGTGGACTTCGAGGGCGAAATTGACGTCCAGTTTGTCATAAGCATCGAGGATCGGCAGCCAGCGTTTGGCGAAGTCCTTGAAGCCTTTTTCGTAATACTCCTGGGAAGTTGGCGGGAACGCGTAAAGCGAATGCCAGATCGAGGAGCCGGTGAAACCATTGACCACGGCGGGAAATTCGTCGCTGCCGTTGCGGCCGGGCTTGGCGTTGAAAAACGCGCGGGCGGCCTTGCCGGTGGTGATCATTTTCTTGGCGGCGCGTTTGCGGACACCTTCGGGATCGCCGTCGCCCCAGACGTCGGGGGCAAGGATCGCTTGGTGGCGCTCGTCGATGAGGTCGCAGACGGCTTGGCCGACCAGGTGGTTGGAGACCGCAT
>JBIPND010000726.1:0-2557 GCA_044374015.1 Luteolibacter sp.
CGCATGAACTGGCTAACCGAATTTTACCGTCGATGGCACGCCGCCCGGGGCAAACGGGTGAGCGGGTCGAGCCGCGCGTTTTCGGTAGATTGGATCAAGCTGCTAGATTCCGCGGGAATCACCAGCGCGGAGGATCAGGCGACGGCGGCGCGGGAGGCGGAAGCGTGCGGGCAGTTGGTGTTGAAGCGGCACCGCTATCGAAAATACCTGATCGAACGCGTCACGCTGCCGCTGGCTTCGGAACCCTGGTTGATCCAGCGCTTCGGCGGGACGGCGGGTGGGGATTTGCTCGCCTCGTCATTGGAAATCGTTGCTGAGTTTTCCGGGCGCGGGCATTCGCGGTTTCCGGCGGAATGGGCGGCGCTTTGCGAGTCGCTGCGCGTGGGGTTTTCTGAAGGTCGTTCGCTCCGTCCGTTCCACTGGAATCGTCCCGGGACCTTGAGGCATTTGCTAGAAGTGGTGAGGAATTTGAGCGACCGCGAGTGGCCGGCGGGCACCTTGATCCGCGCCGCGAGCGTGGATATCGGGCTGGATTCAAAGGAGCTGGAACGCCACCAGCGGACCTTCGAGTCCGCTTTGGCGCGGTTGTTTGGCACGGAAATCTCGCTGAAATCGCTCGGCCTCGCGGCGGGTGATTCGCATGTCGAACTGCATGGCCCGGTGTGCCTGCATTTTGCGGACGGCAGCGTGCATGATTTCGACGGGCTGGCCAACGTGTTGATCTCGTCTGCCGATTTGGCGCGCTGCACGGCGGTTTCCACCACGGCGGAGCGGTTGTTGAGCATTGAGAACCGCAAGACGACTTTCCGGCAATACGCAGCGGCAAACCGGGATCGGCGGATGTTGATCGCCAGCACTTCCTATCCGACCCAGGCGTTTCGGCATCTGTTGGAGAAGCTGCCGGTTGCGCTGCCGCACCATCATTTCGGCGATACCGATCCGGCGGGCTGGCATATTTTGTTAAAGCTGCGGGAAGCGACACCGAGGCCGGTTCGGGCGTTTCAGATGAAATGGCGGCCGGCGGCGAAGCCAAATCCGCTGACGCCGTTTGATCGGAAGTTGCTGGAAAAACTTCTATCAGCACCCTTGTTGGCGGATGTGAGAGAGGAAATCCGGGTGATCGCGGAACGGGAAGATCGCGGGGATTTCGAGCAGGAAACGTTAGGGCCGCCGGCAGGGATGGAGCGCTGGCTTTAGCCGGCCTGGTTGGGATCCGCTGGCTTCGGGCCGGCTGAAGCCAGCGCTCCGTTCCATTTTACTCCTGCGGAGGAAAATGGCCAATCTTCGGGTTGATTGCATAGAGCGGCTTTTACCGGGTTGTTACGAATGTAAGCGATGCAGTCGTGGAGATGATCAAGGTCGCGGACATACCGGTCATAGTATTCACGCTGCCAGAGGGGGCCTTGCCGATTGAGAATCCGATTGATCTCAATGGCGCTGCCGCCTTTCCAGGAGCGAACGCTATCAGCGAGAGAATGTCCTTCTGCCAGACGAATGAGGATATGCACGTGATTCGGCATGATGCACCAGTCGATGAGGGAATAACGGGATGAGTGACCAGCGATGAGCTTGTTTTGGATGACGATGGCGCAATCCGGATTTTTCAAAACGGCGTCTCCATGTCCGGCGTCTTCGTAGCGTGCGATCAGGCGGTGAAGTTGCTTCTCGCGCAATTTGTCATCTGAAACGGTGGCCAGATCGTTCTGCCAACTTTTGACCACCGCGTTAGGCACCGAGTCGGCGAGACGAAATGTGATGGCTTGCGTGGAACGTTCAAAATCCCAATGGGGAAGGAAGCCACGGGTGTAGATTCCCTTTCCCATCGGTGTGATTCATGAAGTGGAGCGCTGGCTTCAGCCGGCCTGTTCGTCGTTCGAAGGTTCATCGGATAGCTCATCGTTCGAAGGCTCATCCTCGCCGGCTGAAGCCGGCGCTCCTTCGGAGTCTTCGCCATCGGGGATCACCCGCGAGATGTCCTGGAGTTTTTCGCTGCCCTTGAGTGTTAGGAGTTTCACGCCTTGGGCGTTTCTACCGGTTTTGCGGACTTCGGCGGCGCGGATGCGGATGCTTTGGCCGCTGGAGGTCATGAGCATCAGCTCGTCCTCCTCGGTGACGGTGACAGCACCGACGACGGGTCCGGTCTTGTCGGTGACCTTCATGGTGATGATGCCTTTGCCGCCGCGGGACTGCTTGCGGTAGTCTTCGAAGGTGGTGCGCTTGCCGATGCCGTTTTCAGAGGCGACCAACAAGGTGGAGCCTTCGGTGACGAGCGCGAGGCCGATGACAAAATCCGTTTCGCTGGGACGGATGCCCATCACGCCGGCGGTGCCACGGCCGAGCGGGCGGGTGTCGTCTTCGTGGAAGCGCAGGCTCATGCCTTCGTGGGTGACGAGGATGATCTCGTCGCCGCCGGAGGTCAGGCGGACGCCGATGAGTTCGTTGTTTTCCTCAAGGTTGATGGCGATGATGCCGTCCTTGCGGTAGTTGCGGAAATCGTTGACGGCGGTTTTCTTCACCTTGCCGCTGCGGGTGGCGAAGAAGACATAGCCGGCTTCCT
>JBIPND010000727.1:0-2552 GCA_044374015.1 Luteolibacter sp.
GCCGTCGGCTCCACCCCTAACCAATTCTTTCGTTCAGGCAACGGCGCTTGGACGACCCGGCCACGAGTATCCTGCACCTGCCGGACGAGATGCAATTTCGGCAATGCGCCGCCGTTGGCGATGCCGGCCAGTCCCTGGGCCACTTGCAATGGCGAGGCCAGAAGACTGCCTTGGCCGATGGACATGTTGGCGGTATCTCCATCCAGAATCTTGCGCTTCTCGTGTTTGAGCATCCACTCGTCATTCGGCACCAACCCGGGAGTCTCGCCAATCAGCGGCAAGCCACTGAGCTCGCCATAACCCAGCCTGCGCGCAAGATTCAAAAAGGCCGCCGGGCCGACATCGATACCGACCTGATAGAACCATGTATTGCAGGAACGGGCGATAGCACGCTTCACGTTGATCGATCCCTCGGGAATCTTCGTCCAGTTGTTGAAAACCGCTCGGCCTACGGATATCGCCGCCGGGCATTCTACAAGACAGGCTTTTTGACAGATCCAGCTTGCGCCCCGGTTTCAACTGCCCCTAGGGCACTCATGATCAAACACTTGGGAGCTTCCATTTCCTTCCTTGCGCACTTCTCTCTGGCACCATCCCGTTCCAGCCACCGCGTAGATTACAGAAAGGCAGGCTTTTTTAGAGATATCTGAGGCATGCTACAAAGCGGCTTGATCGGGCGCGCAATCCGGATTATTGTCCGCTGTATGGTCACGCTCGCAGAAATCGAAACCCTAGCAGCCTGTCGGACTTAGAAATCAGATTCACTGAATAATTGGGCGCGTAGCCGCGTATGGAGGAAATGTCCGCCCGTTTCGTCAACATCGACCACGACACCCCGCTGCTTTTGCCGCCCGACCTACGCGACTGGGTTTCGGAGGACCACATGGTCCACTTCATTATGGATGCTGTCAAAGCGCTGGACTTGAGCCGGGCGCGCACCAACCAACGCGGCACAGGCCACGCCCAATACCCGCCCTCCATGATGCTGGGTCTGTTGATCTATTGCTACGCGACGGGCACCTTCGCCAGCCGCCGCATCGAAACGCTCACCTATGAAAACGTCGCCGTGCGCTTCCTCACCGGCGACACCCACCCCGACCACGACTCGATCTGCAAGTTCCGGCGCGAAAACAAAGACCTCCTTTCCGCCGCCTTCCATCAAGTCCTCGAACTCGCCGCCCGCGCCCGCGTCCTACAAGTTGGCGACATCACCGTCGCCATCGACGGCACCAAGATCCTCGCCAACGCCAGCAAACACAGCGCCGTGAGCTACGGCCACGCCGTTGAACAAATGAAACTCGCCGGCGAGCAAATCGCCCAACTCCTCCAAAAAGCTGAGGATGCCGACAGCACCCCGCTGCAAGACGGCCTCACCATTCCCGAGGAAATCAAGCGCCGCGAAGACCGCATCGCCAAACTCGGCGAAGCCAAACAAGCCATGGAAGCACGGGCCATGGAGCGCCTGATAGAAGAACAGGCCGCTTATCAGGAGAAGCTCGCCGCCCGGGAGGCCAAGGAACAAAGCACCGGCAAAAAGCCACGAGGCAAAGCCCCTGAACCGCCCAAAGAAGGTCCCCGCGACAAGGACCAATACAACTTCACCGATCCCGAAAGCCGCATCATGAAAATGCGTGGCGGCTTCGAACAATGCTACAACGCTCAGGCCGCCGTGGAGGTGTCCAGCATGCTCATTGTCGGCCAGCACGTCACCGAGCAAGCCAACGACAAACAACAACTCGTGCCCACGCTGGCAGTTATCAGTCCCGTCATCGGCCAAGTATCCAATGTCCTCGTCGATAGCGGATACTACAGTGCGGATGCCATACAAACCGTGGAAACCGACGAGCAAAGCCCCACCGTTTACGCCGCCATGAAACGCCAGAGTCACGGCCGCAGCATCGCCCAACTCGAAGTGCGTGACGACCCGCCGCCACCGCCTCCTGAAGCGGCAGTGGCTGATCGGATGGCGCATCGGTTAGAGACAGCGGAAGGCAAACAACTCTACGGTCTTCGCAAGCAAACCGTTGAGCCCGTCTTTGGCATCATCAAGCAAGCCATCGGCTTCCGGAGCTTCCTGCTGCGCGGCAAAGAAAAAGCCGGTCTTGAATGGACGCTGGTGACCACCAGTTACAACCTCAAGCGACTCTTCAACCTCGGCATGAGCGTGCAAAGAGTCTGAGTGAAGGCTTTTCGGAGACAAAGATCCCGAAAATCGACGCCATAGTTCAAAGGCGGCCACTCACAACGGGCAAAACATCTCATCGGCCCGCTGGGTTCCTGAAATCAGCTGTTCTGTTAGAAGCGGATTCAAACGTTTGTTTGACCATCCCCAAATCTACCGACGCAGCGACCACAACAACTAGTATAAAGCAGCCCGTTGACGACCGCATATTGACGTCGTTTTTGAATTTCTTCAAATCCGACAGGCTGCTAGTTGAATCTATAATCTGAGTAATCTGAGCAATCTGTGGTCAGAATATGAAGCAATTTCCCTAATGGAGGGACCCGACTGCCCAACAACTCACACCTTCCTTCGTGACATTCTCCGGGAA
>JBIPND010000728.1:0-2549 GCA_044374015.1 Luteolibacter sp.
TCATGGGGTTCGGGGAGGCAGTTTGAGGACGGATCGCGGTTTGGCGAAACTGCGGATGGCGGCTGCGACGCCTGCCTTTTTCCATTCGGCGTCTTCGGCCAGTTCGCGGGGGATGATGCTGTTTTGGAACTGGAGTTGTTCGCCGGTGACCCGCCCTTGCTCCAGTCGGCGACGGTCGGAGAGGCGCGAGCGTTCCTTGCGAAGCCGGATTTGTTCAAGTTTTGTCTTCTCCGGCGCGGTTGTGGTGATTTCCACGAGTGTTCCGAGGGCGTGGGTGATTGCCAAATACCGGTGAAGCGGGATTTGGCCTCGTTGCTCACACCGGCGGATCGCGGTGAGCGGCACCCCACTGGTCGCGGCAAGCTCTTTTTGGGAAATCCCCCGCAGTTGCCGCAGCTGGGTGATTTTCCTGCCATACTCTTGTGGATCTGGCGCGGTTTCGGTCTTTTGCATGGGCTCAGGGTAATCAAATACGGTTACTTTACAAGCTGGCATCACCTTCTTGCCGGGATTTTCCACCTTGGCGGCGGAAGCCTGAAAAGGCCAATTCCGTCAAATGGGTCGCGCTTTTTTGGGCGGGTCAACGGGGGGGATTGAATTCATCCAAGGTCACCCCCTCCACGAACGGCATCACGAAATACGCGGTGCCGAAGGCTTCGAAAGAACGCAGCACTTTCACAATCCCCGGGTGGTCCAACGACGCCAGCATCGCCGCCTCCTTGGAAAAGTTTTCCAGCGACCAAAGGAAATTCTCCGCGTCCTCGCCCTGCGAATGTCGCGGCGCGACCGTCAGCGAATGCGTGTCCCGGAAACAAAACTGCACCGGCAGGTTCTCCTTGATCACCACCTGCCGGTTCAACCGGACGTCCCGCGCCAGATAGGTGATCCCGAAACCGCCGGAACCAAGCACCCGCTCGATGACGAATTCCTCGATCCGGGTTCCGGCGGGGAGGGCTTGGCTGCTGATGGGGGAGGCTTCCATGGTTTGAAAACAGTAGGATCAGGGGTTACTCCCCCGTTTCCAACCCGGTATACAATCGACGACTTTCCCACTCATCTACCTGATCAATGCAGTGTCGGCTTGAGATTTCCCGCAAATGCTTTGCTTGTTCGCCAAGGTGAATTGGAGGTAGTTTTTTTACCTGGCCGCTCGAGACATTGGAAGATGAATGAGAATTTCTTTCAAGAGAAAGCCCCGCTTTCCATTCCGATGCATTTTGCCAGCGCATTTTTGGATCGATCTGAACCGACTGATCAATCAATCTTAAAAAGTCGGCTGAGAACGCTCCTTCAGTCCTCGAATCATTTGCCAGATCCTTCCAAGGATCTCCCAACATTCTGTCAGCTGCTTTCGGTAGCGCTTCCCCCGTGATGATCTTTACGAGTGTCGCGCCCAAGGCATACAAATCGCTCCAAGGGCCGACGTTGCCCCGGCTCTGGAGTTGCTCGAAGGGAGTGTAACCGGGACTTTCGATGACCGTCATCGAGCGCTCCGAAAGCCGCTGCCTTGCGGAACCGAAATCGATCAATACCGGTGCGCCTTCCGTGGTAATGAGAAGATTTCCCGGCTTGATGTCGCGGTGATAGATACCCCGGTCATGCAGGTAACCGAGGGCGGCGAGCATCCGCTCCAGCAGTCCGCGTAGTTCGTCTTCCGAAAACGGTCTGCCATCCCGCTGCTTGGAAAGCTCGTCCAGCGCCAGCCCCTTCACGAACGGCATCACGAAATACGCCGTGCCGAAGGCTTCGAAGGACCGATGAACCTTCACGATCCCCGGGTGGTCCAACGACGCCAGCATCGCCGCCTCCTTGGAAAAGTTTTCCAACGACCACTGGAAATTCTCCGCGTCCTCGCCCTGCGAATGCCGTGGCGCGACGGTTAAAGAATGCGTGTCCCGGAAGCAGAACTGCACCGGCAGGTTCTCCTTGATCACCACCTGCCGGCCAAGGCTGGTGTCCCGCGCCAGATAAGTGATCCCGAATCCGCCAGAGCCCAGCACCCGCTCGATCACAAACTCCTCAACCCGGGTACCGGCGGGGAGTGCCTGACCGGATGGCTCGGGATTAGATGGAGCGGTTGTCATTGAGGCGAGACTACCCAGTGTTCGGATAGAGGCAAGCTGGCATCGCATGCAGGAGATAAAATCTCGATCGCATGCGATTGGGCCGCTAGGGGCTCTCAAATCCGCGCACCCAAGGCAGCGGCAGCTCAGCAGTTACCTCCTGAATATCCACGATTCCACGTGGTTACTCGTGGGGCTGATTCAAGGATTTTTCCTGAGATTGTTCATCGCGCAGTTTCCTCAGATACTCAAGATAACGCTGCTGGTTCAATCGGGATCGCTCTCGACGGGAGCCACCGCATATTCAACTCGTTCCGTTGCACCCTCATGCCCCAGCTTCGATGCCTTTTGATACCAGTCGAGCGCTTCATCTCTATCCGCCATCGTTCCAACGCCAAACTCATAGCAGAGCCCCAAAAGGAACATTCCCTCTGAATTGCCTGCCTCAGCAGACTTGTGATACCAGTAGAACGCTACATTCACGTT
>JBIPND010000729.1:0-2543 GCA_044374015.1 Luteolibacter sp.
GCGGTAACGTATTCAGCCGAGAAGTACTAATCATCCGTTTGGCTTGATTCCTATTTTTGAATTAGTGAAAACAAGTGGCCGTGAATGGTTTGGAGATTGTCAGGTTGAAAAGTTGGAAATTTCTCCGTGTGGATGTCAGAGAGCGGGCGGATGGGTAAAGGCTGATAGGCTGAAAGGCTGAGATCCTGAAAAGCTAAAACAAGAGGAAGACATCGCTCAGATCCCCAGAGTCCCGGTCCTGATCAAACAGGATCGCCCTCTGGTGACCAGAGCGCGGTGGAACCACCCGGTCCCATTCCGAACCCGGAAGTGAAACGCCGCAGCGCCGATGGTAGTGAGACGATAGGTCTTGTGAGAGTAGGTCGTCGCCAGGTATATGCCCGGCTCCAAGCAATTGGAGCCGGGCTCTTTTTTTGTCCGGCTGACCAGGATCTAACGGAAAATGGGGGTGGGAGGCTTCAGCGTGGGACCGAAATGGCTCAGAATTCGCAATTGCCAGGCGTGCGCGCGAAGGGAATGACGTCGCGGATGTTCGCCATCCCGGTGACGAACATCAACATCCGTTCAAAGCCGAGCCCAAAGCCCGCGTGGGGAACGCTGCCGAATTTGCGCAGATCCGAATACCAGCCGTAAGCTTCCGGATCGAGATTGTGTTTGGCAAAATTCCCCATCAAGACCTCCAACCTTTCCTCACGCTGGCTGCCACCGATGATTTCGCCGATCCCCGGGACCAGCACGTCCATGGCGGTCACGGTTTTGTCATCATCGTTGAGGCGCATGTAGAAAGGTTTGATTTCCTTCGGGTAATTGAAAACGGTGGTCGGCTTTTTGAAATACTCCTCGGTTAACCAGCGCTCATGCTCGGATTGCAGGTTGAGACCGTATTCCACGGGATAGGCGAAGGCCTTGCCACTTGCTTGAAGTAATCTGACGGCCTCCGTGTAGGAGATTCTCTCGAAGGGTCTGCTGGCTACAAATTCGAGACGTTCGCGCAGTCCCTTATCCACGAACTTTTCGAAAATCGAGAGATCACCTTCGTTTTTGTCGAGCGCTTCTTGCACCAGATATTTCACCAGGGTTTCTGCCAGATCCATGTCGCCCTCCAAGTCACAGAAAGCAACTTCCGGTTCGATCATCCAGAATTCCGCCGCATGGCGCGAGGTGTTGGAATTTTCCGCGCGGAAAGTGGGACCGAAAGTGTAGATGTTGGACAGCGCACAGGCGAAGGTTTCGCCCTCGAGTTGTCCACTCACTGTCAGGAACGCCCGCTTCCCGAAAAAGTCGTCGGCGTCCCGGGAAATACGGTCATCCGGCAACGTCGTGACTCGGAACATTTCGCCGGCGCCCTCGCAGTCGCTCGCGGTGATGATCGGAGTATGGACGTAGATGAAATCCCGCTCCTGGAAGAACCGATGGACGGCGTAGGCCATCCGGCTGCGCATCCGGAAAACCGCTCCATAAAGATTTGTCCGAGGACGAAGATGCGCGATGGAACGGAGAAATTCCGGGCTGTGACCTTTTTTTTGCAAGGGATAGTCTTCGGGGGCCTCGCCTAACAATTTGATTGAAGACGCCTGCATTTCCCAAGTCTGGCCGGCAGCCGGGGAGGGGATCAGTTTTCCCCGCACTTCCACCGACGCCCCGGTGCTCATTTTTGTAATATCCTGATATCCTGGAATGCCTGAGTCGGCGACGATCTGAAGCGATCCGAGGCATGTTCCGTCGTTCAGTTCGATGAATGAAAATGCCTTGGAATCCCGCCGGGTGCGGATCCAACCAGCGACTTGGAGATCATCGGTGGCTTCGGAGCGCTTGAGAACGTGTTTGATCAGTGACCGCATGGATATCGATAGCCAGCGGCTCCCCGCTTGTCAAAGCAGCTCCCGATGTTTGTTGATAGTCCGCTTCGTTTTCTCGTGTAATAGGTTGCCTGTTCAGTTCCGCACATGAAGATTCTCTCAAACTTGATGATTTTAGGCTTTGCCTCATCCGCATTCGGATGGACGCCGGCTCAGGAGGCCCCCGCACTGCCCCTCGGTTCGTTTGTCTTACCCGAGGGGATGGAAATCACTCCGTGGGCCGTGTCGCCGGCGCTTTTCAATCCCACGAATATCGACATCGACCATCGCGGCCGGATTTGGGCGACCGAGGGAGTCAATTATCGCCGGAAATCCGACCGGCAGGCTCTCGGTGACCGGATTGTGATTCTGGAAGATCGCGACGGTGACGGCAAATGCGATCAGTCCCAAGTTTTCTGGCAGGACCCCGAATTGGTGTCCCCGCTCGGGATCGCGGTTTTCGGCAATGTGGTGATTGTTTCCCAGCCGCCGCATCTTCTGAAGCTCACCGACGTCAACCGCGATTTGAAATTTGATCCGGACGACGGAGATACCCGCGAAGTGCTGCTTACCGGCTTCAACGGCAGAAATCACGACCACTCGTTGCATTCACTCACCGCCGGACCGGACGGGAAGTGGTATTTCAACCAGGGAAACACCTGCGGGGTCTTCACTGATAAGTCGGGGAAAACGTTCCGGATCGGC
>JBIPND010000742.1:0-2541 GCA_044374015.1 Luteolibacter sp.
TTGAGTTCCCGGGCGAAACTGGGTTGATCCGGATGCAGGTGGATGTCTTCCTGTTTCCGGCTGTGAAGCACGACTTTCAGGCCGTTTTTGAACGGGTAGCGACCCGTTAGGAGCGAGGCGCGCGAGGGTGAGCAGAAGGGATTGGAGAAACAGCGGGTGAATCTCATGCTCTGGGTGGCCAGCTTGTCGATGTTCGGAGTTTTGAGCGATGTCCCACCGTAGGATGATAAACATTCAACTCCGAGGTCGTCAGCAAGGATGATGACGATATTGGGTTGGCTGGTGGAGTTGCCTGTGGCGGCGGCTGGGGTTCCCAGTGTGGCCAATAGCCAAAGTGATCCGAGTTTCAGAGCGGGTTTCATCGGGTGTATTTATTGGGGTCTATCGACTTCCTACGGACTCGACCCATTGCCGGCAGGTTTCCGCAGGAGATTTCTTATGGCGAGGATCGCGGCCCTGCAACGGGTCGCACGGCGCGGCGTGAGCCAGATAGAGAAAGAACTGCTTGTCCCTGTGACGAGTGATGTAGTCAGTGGTGTGCCGCGTCATCTGAACCGTAGTGTGTTTTGTGTAGGTTTCGGCGGCCGATCGAAGTGTCAACCGAAAGAAGCCCGGGTGTTTTTATTTTCCCGGCCACCAGGCGTCGAGTTTCGCCCGCATCCGGGCAACCCGCCCGGCCTCGCCGGCGGCGAGATTCTGCATTTCATGTGGATCCCGGCTGACTTGATAGAGTTCGGGTTCCGGATGATCCGCTTGGGGTGGCGGGACGATGAGTTTCCAGCCGTTGTCCGCGACATAGACGACGATCGTATCCTTCGCGAGGCCCTCGCGCTCCAGGCAGGTGAAGAGCTCGCCGCAGGATTCGTCGAACCACTCGACCATCGCCCAATACTTCGCAACTGCCACGCTTGGCACCTTGTCCCTGTATTTCTTGAGCAACCGCTCGGGCGGTGTGTGCGGGTCGTGTGGCATCAGCGGCGCATACCAGATGAAGAACGGCTTGGATTCCTTGCGCGCTCCGGCGATGAAGTCCTGGATCGGCTGCATGGTCTTGCGGCCGATGTCGAGTCCCTCATCGCCGTGGCGGCCGCCCTTGCTCATGCCGGCGGTGAAGCCACCGGTCGAGTAGTCGCCGAGCCACCACTTGCCGGTCTGCAAACTCGCGTAGCCCGCCTGTCCGAGGAGTTTGGGCAGCGTGGGCCATTCATTGAGGTGTTTGACCATTAGCTCGCGGCCTTCCTTGAACTCGCGGGATTTGTAAAAGTCCTTTTGCGGCATCCCGGCGGGCTTGGCGGGATTGAGGTGGTGATGCGGTGCTCGTGCGGTGCTCGTGCGGGTAGCGCCCGGTGATGATGGAGGCGGGCGTCTTCATAGCAGGAAAAGCAACGGTGTTTCACTCGAACTCCCCGAACATCGGTAGGCCGAAAACCTTGAAGCCGAGGGTTTCATCGGGAAACAGAAAGAGCATGTCGTGGGTGAGTCGCCATCCCCTTCCGGTGTGAATGATGGGAGGTCAACCAATGGATCGGTGGCTTACTCGATCTCCCCGAAGAGGGTGATGCTGAGGACTCTTAGTCCCACGGTATCATCTGGTAACAGTAACAGCATGTTCCGGGAGTTCGGATTGCCGGAGACCAAACGGTCGTAGTACGACACCGTATTCGCGTCGGCATCCAGGTAAGAAGCCACTACCGGATACATCCCGTTTCCGTCGAGGGTGGGCTTGGCGAGCACCTGTTGTCCCGCCTCAACCTTGTTTTCCTTGGAGTTTACTGACACCAAACCGTTACGTGGGCTGAAATTCATGATCAACACGGAACCTTTGATGAATCCCGTTTTCTCCGGATCGACGACAGTGGCATCGTAGGTGTTTTTCTCCACATTCGCGTTCAACACCACCAGCGCGCGAGCGGTATCGGCGGGGTATTGGAAGTGGCCGATGGATTTCAGGGATTTCTCTTCGCGCAGTGCCAGATGAAGATCACCGACCTTGGCGGGCAACCAGTCGGAGACGAGGGATGGTCTGAGTGTGGACGTGCCAAGTTCCACCAAGGCACCCTTTTCATCAGACGACGCGAGAACGATTTCCTGTTCCTCGGCCAGGCTCGTGGCGCAGATGAAACGCAGTTGGGGTTTGCTTTTCCTTGCGTCTGACTTTTGGCCCAGCGCGGGCGACAGGAAAGCGAGGAAGAGAGCCGAGAAAGTCAGGAAAGACCGCGGGGGGAGTAAATGGGACATGCGCGTTCGGGAGTTGGGAAGTGACGGGAGGAATTCATTCAAACGGGCCGAACTCGGAAAGGGTCATCACCCGCAGTCCGGTGTCTGGATCGGGGAAAAGCAGGATGAATGTCCGGGTGTTCGGGTTGGAGGAGACGCGGCGGTCGTAACAGAGCACGGTCTTCTTGTCCTGGTCGAGATGGCCGATGAGCATGGGGTGCATGCCGTCGCCGTCGACCGTGATGGTCTCCACGAGCTGTTGGCCGGGAGCCAAGGTGTTGGTTTGTTTCCCCATGTTCACCAACGCGGGAATTCTGGCATAGT
>JBIPND010000744.1:0-2540 GCA_044374015.1 Luteolibacter sp.
GAACGTCTTCGATTGATTTTTTTAATCCCGCTTCGGTTCTAGACATACCACATTCGTTCCAAATAATCTTTCCTAATTTTTTGTGGAAATAATCTACCGATTTGGTGCCTTTAATCGCTAAAAGTTTGGTTAATTTTTCTTGTACCTCTTGTTCTGCTTTTGTAAAAGCTTCGTGATTGGTATCAATTGATTTAGTGCTAATTTCTTTCGATAAATAAGAACCAATTGTATATGGAATAACAAAGTAACCATCGGCTAAACCCTGCATCAAAGCAGATGCTCCCAATCGATTTGCACCATGATCAGAGAAGTTTGCTTCTCCTAAAGCATATAAACCCGGAACCGTTGTCATTAAATTATAATCTACCCATAAACCACCCATCGTATAATGTACTGCTGGGTAAATACGCATCGGCATTTCGTATGGATTTTCGCCAGTAATTTGTTGATACATATCAAACAAGTTACCGTATTTTTCTTTCACAACTTCTTTACCCATTTTCATGATTTCTTCATGACTTGGATTATGAATGTTGCGTTTAGTAGCTTCAGTTCTTCCGTAACGTGCTGTATTAAATGCGAAATCTAAATACACCGCCATCTTTGAATTACCAACACCGTAACCAGCATCACAACGCTCTTTAGCACCACGAGATGCAACATCACGAGGAACTAAATTTCCAAATGCAGGGTAACGACGCTCTAAATAATAATCTCTTTCTTCTTCAGGAATATCTGTAGCCTTACGGTTATCATCTTTCTTTTTAGGAACCCAAATACGACCATCATTACGCAACGATTCCGACATCAATGTTAATTTAGATTGGTGATCTCCAGAAACAGGAATACAAGTTGGGTGAATTTGTGTGTAACAAGGATTACCAAAGAATGCTCCTTTTTTGTGAGCTTTCCAAGCAGCAGTTACGTTACTTCCCATTGCATTAGTAGATAAGTAAAATACGTTTCCGTATCCGCCAGTACATAATAAAACAGCGTGTCCAAAATGTTTTTCCATTTCGCCAGTAACTAAGTTACGAGCTATAATACCACGAGTAACGCCATCTATTGTAACAACATCTAACATTTCGTGACGAGCACATAATTCTACATTACCAGAACCGACTTGGCGTTGTAATGCAGAATAAGCACCTAATAATAATTGTTGTCCGGTTTGACCAGCCGCGTAAAATGTACGTTGAACCTGAGTGCCACCAAATGAACGGTTACTTAATAATCCACCATATTCACGAGCTAGAGGCACGCCTTGAGCAACACATTGATCAATGATAGAAGATGAAACTTCCGCTAAACGATGAACGTTTCCTTCGCGTGCTCTGTAATCACCACCTTTAATGGTATCATAAAATAAACGGTAAGTTGAGTCACCATCATTTTGATAATTTTTTGCAGCATTAATTCCACCTTGTGCAGCAATACTATGTGCACGACGAGGAGAATCTTGAAAACAAAATACTTTTACTTTATATCCCATTTCAGCTAAAGTAGCTGCTGCTGAAGCACCTGCTAATCCTGATCCAACAACTAATACTTCTAAGCTGCGTTTATTTGATGGGTTTACTAAAGCCACTGTAGAACGGTATTTAGTCCATTTTTGGTCTATTGCACCTTCTGGTATTTTAGAATCTAATTTTGACATATCTTAAACTTTATAATTTTTTATTATTTAATAATACCTAAAAACATAGTTACTGGCATAGATGCAAATAACAAACAAACAATGATTGAAAACCAAAATCCTATTTTTTTAATAGTAGGCGTAAAATTTTTGTGGTTTAAACCCAATGTTTGGAAAGCTGATTGAAAGCCATGTAACATATGGTAACATAATGCACCAACACCAAATAAATAAATAGCTACAAAATACCAAACAGAAAAAATCTCTTTCATGTTTTTAAATGTGTTATGTTCTTGGTGAGAAAATACTGCCACTTTAGTTGGCAACCAAAAATTACCTAAGTGAACTACTAAAAACAATAATAATAATGAACCTAAAACTCCCATGCTACGGCTATACCATTTTGAGTTGGCAGCACCATCAATTTTTGCATAAGCAACAGGGCGCGCTTTACGATTTTGTAATGTTAACATTAATGCTTGTATACAGTGTAATATAAGTCCACCAAACAAACCAATTTCTACTATACGAATTACAGGGTTGTGCGCCATAAAATCAGCAGCTACATTAAAAGTTTCTCCGCTATCATTAAAATAAATGCAAGCATTTATGCTAACATGAACTACTAAAAATGAAATGAGGAATAAACCAGTAAGTCCCATTACTACTTTTTTTCCAATTGATGATTTTAAAAATCCTTGACTCATATGAAATTTATTTAATTTTTTACTTGGCAAATGTATAATTGTGAAGCGTCTAAAACAATATTTTTTTAGTGTTTCGCCAATTTAAATAACAAGTTTAAGCCTAACAAGGTTTAAATTTGGACTAAAAACGCCTTATTTGGAATTGTTCTAAACTTGAAGCGGTTTTTAATACTTATAATTTGTTAGGTTTTTATTTT
>JBIPND010000730.1:0-2540 GCA_044374015.1 Luteolibacter sp.
TCATCGGTGGCCCCGGTGAGTCATTCGAGGTGTTTACAAATGCCATCAACGTCAGTGGCGGCGGATTGGTCATCAACGGCGACATATTCGCCCTGAACGAAGTTCCCGCCCGCCTCGCAAACGGCGATTTCGACGAGTCCGCCAAAACGTTCGTCAGCCTCAGCAACGGCGGGACCCTCGATGGAACCGGAGTCTGGAATATCGATATTGCGCTCGGCGATGGCGGTATTTCCGCCGGAGCCACCGACATCCTGCTCAGCGGCGGTGGCAACTCCGTTGAGCCCGCACTGCGCAGCACCCAGAACGCGCAGTTGACCAACGATGCAGTCGGCACCCTCACCCTGAATGGACGTGTGGCGCAGTCCTTGGAAATCATCCCGATCACTCCCCCGAATGGCCCACTCGCTGCCGCAACGGCAATCGTGCCTCCCCTCACCCATGTGCGGGTGGACATCATCCCACAAACCCCGATTCGGAATGGCATCAACAGCGACTTGATCGTCCAACAGGGTGCCGGGAATACCTTTGATCTTACCGGGGTCGGCATCCGCATCGCACCAACCGACATCAACCGGACTCTCACCGAAGGCCGCTACACCGTCATCGATAGTGACAGTCCGCTTCTGGGCGTAGGGGCGCTCGGCCCGGTGGCCGTGGACTTCAGCCCGGCCGCCGTCGAAACCGGCCGGTTCAAAGCCACTCAAAGCGGCAGAAACAACCAGAACACCGTGCTCGCCGGCTATTTCGTCACCGTTGAAACGGCGGATCCAGTCACTCCCGTCGTCACAGGCGAAGCCCCAGGACTTGCAGCTGCGGAAGTGATCCAAAACGATCCGAACGACAGCGACCTCATCCTCAATATCCAGCACGACTTCGAAGGGCTTCCGGGCCTCTCATCGGTCCAGTCCCAAATCGGGGCCGCCCTCGACCGCTTGGTCGGCAGCGACAACCCACTGATTCAGGACTTCATCGCCGCATTGGATTATTCCGATCTCGCCGCAGTTCAAGCGACCCTCGCCGGTCTCGATCCGAGCGCGACGCTCGGCTTAGCCACCAGTGTCGTGAATAGCAACTACCGCTTGCATCGCCTGACTCAAGAGCACCTCGCCGCGATTCGTGGCACTGGCAGACAGGTTTCAGAACCCGGTGCGTCCACCACGGATGCCAAAGGCGGCATGGTCACGGGTACACCCACCTCCCGCACCATCGGGCGTGGAAATGCCTGGGGCTCCCTGTCGTACGATGGCCAGGACTTCGAAGGTCCCAGCAGCGTGCGTGACTTCGACGGCGACGCCGGCTCCTTCACCGCCGGCGTCGACTGGTTGATCGCTCCGCAGTTTGTGCTTGGAATCGTGCTGGATGGCTCAAAAAGTGATCTCGATGGCAATGGCTTCAGCTCGGATGTCGATAGTTTCCGCGGTGCAATCTACGGCACTTGGGGAGAGAGCATGGGTTTCTACTCCGATTTCCTTCTGGGTTTCGGAAATCATAATCTGGATTCCAAGCGTGGTCCTTCGGGCATTCTACTCGACTCCGCCAACAGCGACACCGACGCCAACAGCGTTCAAGCGCTGTGGACGATTGGCTACACGATCGGGAATGATCAAGTGCGACATGGCCCGTTTGCCGGTCTCGAATACCAGCAGGTTGATGTCGATGGTTTCACCCAAAGCGGTCCGATCCCGGTGGAGGTGGGAGATTACGACATCGATTCCGTGCGCGCGCTCATCGGCTACCGGGTGAATGCAAGCTACGGCCGATTCCGTCCATACGCCTCGATCGCCTACGCCCATGAATTCGAGGACGGCGATACCCGCGTCACCGCTTCCCTTGCAGGCGAGTCGTTCAGCATTTCCGGCGCGGAATTGAGTTCCGCCGTGCTGCTGACCGTTGGCACGGGCTACGCCGTCAACGATTCCCTGACATTTGATATCGGTTACCGCGGTGAAATCGCTACGGATGACGGGATCTCCAGCCACGGTGGTTCGCTCGGACTGAACTATGCCTTCTGATCCGAGGTCCGACCCTGTGAGTGCATTGCAAGCCGGTGCCCCTCGCAGGGATGCGCTTCAAGTCAAGGCGCTTCACGCGGCTGGGAGCGCGAGTTTCAGACTCGATGCCCATGCATAGCCAAAGAACAGCCGTTCCGGCCCACTTTGGTTTCCATGGTCAGGCGGGTCGCAGACTCGCGGTCCCGGTCCTTTACCTGACGTGCATGCCTCGCAGGGCGGCGGCTTTTCGCATCATGGCAATCACCAACCAAGAAGACCCGCGACGGCGGCGCGAAGGGCGGCCTCGAGGACGGCGGCTTCCGCGTGGGAGAGCGGGACGGCGACTTTGCGGAGCGACTTGTCGGCGGCGTCCTGCCGGGAGACCGACAACAGGTAAGGCGCACGCTCGGGATCGTCGCGAAAGACCAGTTCCAAGGCACTGCTGGCCTTTTCCGATTGATGGAACAGCTTAGCCTGAGGGACCCGCCCCTGCAACACCGCGAGCGCGGCCCCGATGTCGGACAGTCCCCACTTCATGGTGATTTTCTG
>JBIPND010000731.1:0-2532 GCA_044374015.1 Luteolibacter sp.
CCGCTTTGGATTCTTCGCGATGCCCAAGGAGCCGATGCTGCCCAATCATCCAAAGCGGTGTGGCGCTGCGCTTCCCACCGCAGTCCAAAGGAGTGCAACGGCGACACCGCTTTGGATTCTTCGCGAAGCCCAAGGAGCCGATGCTGCCCAATCATCCAAAGCGGTGTGGCGCTTCGCTTCCCACCGCAGTCCAAAGGGGGCGCCACTGCTGGGTTAGAGCTCGCCCACTGTCGGGTTTGTCACGACGTCGGCGGTCGCTTTCACGGATCGAGTCAGCACTTCTTTCGCGCTCTCGCCGGGTTTGATTGCTGGATGCGCCATGCCGCGATAACGCAAAGGGGTGTAACCAAGGCCGAGAAGAGCGTCCAACGGCGCTTGTTTCAGACGGTTTCCAATACAGCGGACCGCCACCGGTCTCGTAATAATAGATCCAGGTTTTCTCCGGGTTGGAAGGAGACCGCGATGAAAACCTGCCAACTCGCCCTGACGGCCATCCGCGACTGCCTGCCGCCCGATCACCCGAAAAAATCCGCGCTGACCGCCAAGGGACAAAATCGTCTCGGCGACTGCCTGCTTCTATCAGGTCGGACGGAGGAGGCTTTGCAATGTTACCACCTTGTCGTCGAACTCGCGCCGGAGGATTCTTACCCGCTGTTCAATCGTGGCCGCGCCCACCTCGCCCTCGGGAAGGACGAGGAGGCGAAAGCTGACTTCACGGCGGCGAGCAATCTGAGGTTCAAGCAACCCACGGCGCGGAAACTCGCGCTGGAGGCATTGGCGGGGATGCCATGATGGAGGCTTCAGGTCAAAGGAAAGAAACCGATTCGGGCGCTTGAATCCTTTGCGCGGATCAGGATTTCTGAAGTGGCCAGCGCAGGTTTTATCCTCTCGACTGACTTGGCCTTGGGCCTACGGAGCGCTGGCTTCAGCCGGCCCGACTCGCCGGCTGAAGCCAGCGCACCACCAAGGTGATCGAAGATTCGTGAGCTACTTTCCTTTTTTACGCGACGGCTCACGGGCTCGCCAATCGCCATCACTTCAGTTCGGTGGCGGTCCAGGGGAGGGTGCGGGTGTTGTGTTGGGCGCGGGCTTGTTTGACGGCGGCGGCGGAGACCGGGGTGTCGTCGTTGGACCAGGATTGGCGGACGTAGGTGAGGACGTCGGCGATTTCGGGGTCGGTGAGATCGACGTGTGGGGGCATGACGCTGTTGAATTTCTGCCCGGCGACTTCGATGGGGCCTTGCAGGCCGTGGAGCACGATGAGGATGGACCGCAAGGGATCGCCGACGGCCCACTCGGAGGCATCGAGCGGCGGGAAGGCACCGGGGACGCCTTTGCCATCGGGGCCGTGGCAGGCGATGCAGGTTTTGGCATAAATGGCAGCGCCGCGCTCGTGAATGGCGGGGTCGGGTTTGTGGGTTTTGACGACGATTTTTGCGACGACGGGCGCGACACCGAGACGGGCGGCGAGTTGTTTGGAAAAGTCATCGCTGCGGCTGGCGAGGGCGGCGGCGAGGGCGCTGCGTGCGGCGGCCTCGGCCTTGTTGGCGAAGTGGCTGGCGACGGCTTCGATCGGCCCGCCGATGCCGGAAGACGCGCCGATTTCATGCAGATAGACGTCATCGAACCAGGCACTGCCGGTGGCTCCGCCGTAGCCGCCGAAGAGGCAGTGGACGAGGATTTCCGATTGGTTGTCGGTGGTGAATTCGGTGCTGAGTTCGGTCCAATCCTTGGTGCCGGAAATGGCGGAGGTGGCCTCCTTGCCATGGACATTGAACAGGGCTCCGCGGCCGCCGCGGTTTTGGAGGTTGTCGGTTTTCACCCAGCCGCCGATGCGGTAACGGGTGTTAGGCTTGACGGGGATGATCGCCCCGGCACCGACGTCGGCGCGTTGGGAGGAGCGGATCATGAGGGCGGTGCCGCCATTGCGGCCGTTGGGCGAGAGCGACATTTCAACGGCTTCCGGGCGATCGACGACGTAGTTTTTCAAGCTCCAGCCATCCGGGCCGGGTTTGGAGAAATCGGGGTTGGGCAATAGATTGACGGGAGCGGCGGCGGCGGTGACGGCAGGGGCGTGATCGGCGGCGGCTAACAGGACTCCGGCGGCGTGATGGCGGGCGGCGATCTGCCAGGCGTCGGCGAGCGCGCGGTCTTTGAGGATATTTTCGCTGTCGGCCTGGAGGGTGGCGTGGAGCGATTTGCCGATGCTCTCGGACGGGGCGAGGCGGGTGAGGGCGATGAAAATTTCGGCGAGTTCGCGGTCGTCGTTGGCGGAGATGACGCCATCGGCGGTGACGGCTTTGGGCAGCGTGTCGTCGAGCGGCGCGTTCGTTATGGCGGCGCGGCGGAGGCCGCGGTTTTTCGAGGCGAGGGCGGTGGTGGTGGTGGCCGGGTCGATCACGCCGAGCGCTTGAAGGGCGTAGAACGCGTGGGTGGCGGCGCGGGTGCCGGATTTCACGACTTCCTTGAGTTTCGGCACGGCGGCGGCGGCCCCGGATTCGACGATCAGGCGCTGGGCGTTGAGGCTCCAGA
>JBIPND010000732.1:0-2527 GCA_044374015.1 Luteolibacter sp.
GGGGTAACGCTTCTCGATGCGCATCGCGAGGAACGCCTCCACCAGCTTGCGCTGGATGGTCGTTTCATTCCGGCGCACCGCCTCCTCCTTGAGATTGTAAGCATTCCGCGCCAACTGCTGGGTGATGGTGCTGGCCCCCTGGCTGCCACCCTGCGCATTCGAAATCCCCGCCCGCACCACCCCGATGTAGTCCACCCCCTTGTGATTGAGAAACCGCGAGTCCTCCCCTGCGCGCAGGGCCTTGATGAAAATTTCCGGCACCTCCTGGATCGGGATCACACTGCGGTTCTGCACGAAGATCCGGCCGATCTCCTTGCCATTGCGGTCGAGGATGATGCTCGGGATTTCCACGTCATTGATCCGGTCCAGATCGTAGGTTTGCGCGCGTTCGCGGTATTCGCGGGTGAACGATTCGGCGAAGACCCAGGCCACGACCGCCGCCACCGCGCCCAGCAGGAAGAAACTGAACCAAACGGCTTTGCGCTTGTAGAACCGGGGTTTGCGGTTCTTCTTGCGGTTCGATTTTTGAGTAGTTGCCATGCCTGATCCGGATTCACCAACGCCCTTGCCTGTGGGAGCGCGAGCAAAGACGTATCCCATTGCCACGCCTCCCGCAACCCCTTGGTTGCCGCGGATTTTGCAAAATCAAATCGAGCACGGCGGTCCCCTGCCCTTCCCTGCGTTCATGGCGGCGGCACTCTACGATCCGGAACACGGCTACTACGCCCGCGAAACCCGCCAGGTCGGCCGCGCCGGTGATTTTTTCACCAGCGTCAGCGTCGGCCCATTGTTTGGCCATCTGCTGGCGCGCCGCTTCCTGCGCGAGTGGCGCGAACTCGGCTCCCCCGCAAACTGGCGCATCCTCGAATGCGGCGCGCATGACGGCACCCTGGCCGCCGACGTGCTCACCGCCATTCGCCAGCTCGACGCCGCCGCCTTCGCCGCCCTCGAATACGCCATCGCCGAGCCCCTGCCGCGCCTCCAAGCCGCCCAGCGCACCACTCTCGCCGCCTTCGCCGAGCGCGTGACTTTCACCGCCGACCCGGAAACCCTGGCGCAGACGCCGCTCCCCGGCATCGTCTTCGGCAACGAACTGCTCGACGCGTTGCCGTTCCATCTCGTCGAGTGGCGTTCCGGAAGTTGGCACGAATGCCGCGTCGGCTGCGACCCGGCAGGCAATTTCATCTGGCCAACCGCCTCCGGAATCCACGACCCGCAACTCGCCGCCGCGCTCGCACCGCTCGGCCAAAATTTCCCGGACGGCTACCGCACCGAAGTCCGCACGAATTTCCGCGACTTCCTCGAACCGCTTACCCGCTGCATCTCCATCGGGCTGATGGTTTGGCCGGACTACGGCTTCGCCCGCCCCGATTATTACCTGCCCGAGCGCCACCGCGGCACTCTGCGGACGTTTTCAAAGCACCGCGCCGCCGAGGACCCGCTGGCCACCCCCGGCGAAATCGACATCACCGCCCACGTCGATTTCACCGCCGTCGCCGAGGCCGCCATCTCCCTTGGTGCCCGGCCGCGCGCCTTCCGCAACCAAGGTGCTTGGCTCACCGAGGTCGGCCGCGAGTGGCTGCTTTCGCTCGAAGGCCGGCCCGATCCCGAAAAAGTGCGCCAATTCCAAACCCTCACCCACCCCGCCCAGCTCGGCGGCAGCTTCCAGGTGCTCGAAATTTCCTGGCAAAACCCGGCCGCGCCCGCAGCCCCGGCCACCGATTTGCATCATCTCGCATTGTGCGCTTGCCCCCCGCCCCCAGACCGCTAGCTTCCCCCTCGAAAAGCCGGGATGGCGGAATTGGTAGACGCGCCAGATTTAGGTTCTGGTATCGCAAGGTGTGCAGGTTCGAGTCCTGTTCCCGGCACTTTTGAGGAAATAGGAGCGTGCGTTTCCAGGGTGGACGCTAAATCAGGAGGGATGCTTCGAGGTTGAGCGCTCCGGCGGTCTTCCTGACATGGGCGGTGTTGAACTTGCGCTCGCCACGGAGAAGTCGGGATGCGATGGAGCGGTCGATGCCGATGAGCTTGCCCCACTCGGTGGCGGTCATGCCGATGTTTTCGAGGTGGGCGGCGAGGAATTCATGGGGTGGCAGTGAGGGAAGAGCCTCGTGGTTCGCGGATTCGTAGGCCGCGGCAAGCTCGGCGAGGGTTGCGAGGTAGTCGGCTTGATCGGCGTTGAGCGGGTGGCCGGCCATGAGGTCGATGATTTCGGTGACGGCATCGAGTTCGATTTCATCATGCAGCGTGCGCGGCAGGTGCAGGCCGCAGAGAGCTTCGTAGGTTTTGGGCAGTTTGGCGAAGTTGGGCAGGGTTGGCTTGGTGGCGTTCATTGGCTTAGAGGTCGTTTTTCCAGCGGTCTTTGCTGTAATCGGTGTGGGTGAGGATTTTCAGGATGAAGATGCTGCGGGTGTTGTAATGGATGGCGGTGATCAGGCGGTGGTGGTTGCCGGCGATGTTGAAGATGGTGACGGTCTTGGAACTGCCGACGGTGGCAAGGTCCGCATGAGGAAGGACTTTCCGAACG
>JBIPND010000733.1:0-2517 GCA_044374015.1 Luteolibacter sp.
GCCGTAGCGCGAGTCGCTGGGGGCCAGCCATTCCTTCTCGGATCCCCAGTAGGTATCCTTTTCCGGCTGCCAGATGTCTGCCCGGCCAAAGCCGAAACCAAAGGTTTTCAGGCCCATCGACTCGTAGGCGATCGTGCCGGCGAGAATCATCAGGTCCGCCCAGCTCAGCTTGTTGCCATATTTCTTTTTAATCGGCCAGAGCAGCCGGCGCGGTTTGTCGAGGTTCACGTTGTCGGGCCACGAATTGAGCGGGGAAAACCGTTGGTTGCCGGTGCCGCCGCCACCGCGTCCATCGGCGATGCGGTAGGAACCGGCCGAGTGCCAGGCCATCCGGATCATCAGTCCGCCGTAATGTCCCCAGTCCGCAGGCCACCAGTCCTGGCTGTCGGTCATCAGCTGGTGGAGATCCTGCTTGAGCGCCTCGACGTCGAGCGTCTTGATTTCCTCCTGATAGTCGTAGTCCGGACCCATCGGGTTGGTTTTGGTGTCGTGCTGGTGCAGGATGTCCAGGTTCAAGGCGTTCGGCCACCAGTCCATGTTGGATTTGCCCACGGAGGTATGGCCTCCATGCATGACCGGGCACTTGCCGCCTGAGATTGTTTGGTTTTCGTTCATCGTGTGTGGATTGCAGTTGGGTGGTGTGGAAGTTTTCGGAGACTTTCTCCCAGGGCGTATCCCTGTGGCGCAGAGCCTGTGGCGGGATTGGGTATTTGAATAGACGATGTTTTCGATACTTGCTATTTGTGTGGATTATATCAAAATTCGACCGCGCCCATGGAACTCCGCCAACTCCAATTGTTCATCGCCGTGATCGAGGAAGGATCGATCAGCGCCGCCGCGAAGCGCTGCCATCTCTCGCAACCCGCTCTGAGCCAGCAAATCCAGGCTTTGGAACAGGAACTGGGGGAGTCCCTTTTCCACCGCCGCCAACGCGGGGTGGAAGCCACGGCGGCGGGCGATCTGCTGCTGTCGCACGCCCGCATCCTGATCGCCCACGCCGAGCGACTGGCTGATGAATTCCAGGCTCGCCGCGAAATGGAACGCGGCAAGGTCAACTTCGGCGTCATCCCCACCATCGCGCCCTACCTGCTGCCCCAGCTGATCGGGCCATTCCGGAAAGCTCACCCGGGCATCCTGATTTCGATCAACGAAGCCCGTACCGAGCAGCTCATTTCCCGGGTGCTCTCCGGTCAGATCGAATTCGCCATCCTGAGCGATTTGCCAGACTCCGACCGCAACCGCGATTCCTTCAGCCTGCGCGAGCTGTTTTGCGAGCCCCTGCTGCTCGCCGCGCCGGCCAATCATCTGCTGGCACTCCGCAAAGATCCTCCCAATCCCGAGGAGATCCAGGCTGCGGAGTTCATCCACCTCAGCGACGGCCATTGCCTCGCCGAGCAGACTCTGAAAGTCTGCAAGATCAACGATCCCAATCCCGGCCTGCAATGCGATCAGATCGCCACCGCGCTGGCGATGGTCTCGGCGGGCTTGGGGGTGACCATCGTCCCCAAACTCGCCTCGCGGCATCTCGGTCATGCCAATGTGGTCTGTCGGCCGTTTGCCGGCAACGGCCTGAGCCGGACCATCCACCTGTTGAAGCGTGCGACCTCCAAACTCAGCCCGGCCGCCGGGAAGCTCATCCATGCCCTGTTGGAACCCGGCCAAAGCCGGATGACCCTGCAACCAGCGGCCCCGGCCCGCCCGGCCTTGAGTGCATGCTTCGAACCGTCCGTGACTCCAGAAACGCGTTGATCGATGCCGAAGAATGCGCAGATTGTGATGCGGCAGACGGCCGACTAACAAACGCGCTGCGCGGGCCGGATGAATCCAGCGGTCCGGGAAGAGGGCCGATCTGCGATCAGGGCAGCAAATCGGTGTAGGTCCCGGGATCGCTGCCGGGGATTTCGATGGCGCCGCAGTGTTTTGCATAAAACTCGCGCGGCCCGACGCCGCCGATGACCGCGTAGGCGTGCCCGAGATCGCGGATACCCTCGAGCGCCTTGAACAAAAGCGCCTTGCCCAGGCCCAGCCCGCGTGCGTCTTCCGAGACCCCGGTCGGCCCGAAGAACCCGCGCATCGTGGTGTCGTAACAGGCGAATCCCAGAATCCGCTGGTCGCGGGTGGCGATGAAGCAGGTGACCGGCTGGCGGCTCAGCGCGACTTCCACCTCGCTGACCCATTTTGCAGAAAAATGGTCCTTGGCGAACGCAGCCACCGTGTGTTTTTCAAACGCCCGCGCCCGCCGCAGCGTCACGCCGTTTTTCGCCACCTGCTCATACAACGGGGCGGAATCCGGCAGGTCATAGAGGCGCACCAACATGTCGATCATGCGCCGATTTAAACGCCCCGGGTCGGGCGCGCAAAGCTTGATCCTAAAAACCAGAATGATTTTTACAGGAGATAACGGAGGAAACGGAGATTCAATCGGTTGAGCCGAAAAACCGATCCGACTCCTCTCACTTTTTGGGTGAGTAGCGGAGCTTTCATAACCCGTTCATTCTCTGTTAGCTCCCTTTCCTC
>JBIPND010000734.1:0-2515 GCA_044374015.1 Luteolibacter sp.
GCAATGCACCATCGAGCAAATGATGTCCGAATCGAATTTTTCGCGCTCGAACAAGTTGGTGATCCGGAAAACCAAATATTCGCGGTCGAGATCATATTCGAAACCGCCCAGCGTGAGTTGTTTGTTCGCGCGGGCGAGCAATTCGAGCGCCACCGGCAGATGCTCCTCGTCCAATGGCATCTTCGATTCGGAAACGATGCTCAAGGCGTTCAACTGCGGATAAGCCTGCGCGATCATGTCCACCCGGGTGTGGTGCGCGTCGAAGCCGGCGCGCAGCACGTCGCGCCCTTCCACCAATTCGCAATGCCAGCCGTTCTGGCCGAAGGTTTCTTCAACGGATAAAATCTGGCGGGTGTGTGGGCGCATGGCGGGTGTTTCGAAAATTCAAGCGGCAGGGCGGGGGGCAGGTGTTCCGTTTTTCCCCGTGGCGGTGTCGGGCCGCTGCCCCGGAGATAGCCGCCCGATCACGGCTTTGGCAAGCAAGCTCCTTCGGTCGGGACGGATTGGCGTGAGCGAAAGATGGATCCCTGACGATTTTTCGGCGTTGTGGTGCAGCGTGAGTTGGGTGGTTTTCGCATTCACCTCCGCCGCGGCGATTTCCTGCCAGGTCACCAACCGCATCCCCTCCGCCGGGCGAAAAAGCGGGAAGATTTCAATGCCCAAGGGGGTCAAAATCAGATACGCGTGCCGCGTCATCCCCAGCGCGAACCTCGCCAGCCCGGCCGCCAGTGCCAGCGGCAGCATCGCCCACGCCGGGTGCGGCAACAGCGGATTGATATCCCGGTAAATCGAAGTGGCCAGCAGCGTGATCGCGCCCGCCGCAAGCACCGCGGCCATCACCCAGAACATCGCAGCCTGCCCGGAGCGGGTGAAACGCAGCTCTTTTTCCGGCGATTGAATTTTTCCGGCCATGCTTGCGCTCAATCCTTCATCGCCACCACCGCTTGCTCGGCCGCCGTAAGCTCGTTTTCGAAGGATACCAAATCGAATCCCCGCTGCTCCAAAACCGCCGCGCTCTCGCAGGACCCGATGATCGCCACGATCCGCTCCAGCCCGAAGAGCGATGCTCCACCCTTGCAACGGTGCAGATCATCCCGCAGTTGCTGGAAATTCCCTGAATCCATCAAGGCCATCCAGCCGGTCATTTGGCGGCGGGTGTCGTTGAAATAGTCAAACGCAAGCTGCTTCAACCCAACAATATCGCCGTGGGCCATTTTTGAAAAATTGACGGAATTCATCGGCAACAGGTCTCTCTTCACTGTCAAAATTTACTTATAGATCCAAAATGCTCTGAAGTTAATTATCACGTAATGTTCATATGATCAGGCCGGTGGGAGTTGCGACCTACGAATTTCATCCTCAAGGACTTCGATCAGATCCTCGCGTCCCGTCGCCCGTGCAAGTTGCAATCGCAGGGTCAGCGTATCCAGCTGTTTCAGTTCTGCCGGCTCCATCGCCCCGATCCATTGCGCCGTGGCTTCGACATCACCAATCGCATAGGCACCCTCGGCCTGCTCCAGCAACGACGGCACCACGGCATCCAGCGGCTTTTCCCGGAAAACCGCCCATGTCGCCTGGTCTGGCAAATCCTTCGGCGCGTCCGGATCCCCGACCTGCTCCAAATACACAAGCTCATCCCCGTCCTTGGCTCTCCGCCAGTGGTTCAGCGTGACCACGATCACCAAACCGAGAATCACAAACGTCCCCTCCATCAAAAACGGCGTCGTCAGGATCCCCATGATCGTTCCAACCCATTCACCCACAACCTCTGGTAAATATCGCCACCCCACCAATGCCCCCGGCACCAGCACCCCGATCGCGATCAGGATGCTCGCCCCGATCACCACTTGTTTCACTCGATTGTCCTCGGTTCGTTCCATCGTCGTGGCGAAACTAGCCCGGATCGCTTCATAACCCAACTCTTGAAAACCAGAAAAATGCTTCATGATTCTTGAACTGGTCGCAGCGCTTCTCCCGCAACCGCCATCTTTGCTCTTGGCTCGCAGCCCGTCGCTGTCTAAACCCCGCCATGCGGCTTTTTGACACGCTTTCCCGAACCGAGCGCGAGCTCCGGCCCATCGACGGCACCACTTTCCGATTCTACTGCTGCGGCCCCACCGTTTACGGCCCGGCGCACATCGGAAACTTCCGCACCTTCGTGCTGCAGGACGTGCTCCGCCGTACCCTCGAAACCGGCGGCACCCGTACCCTCCACGTCCGCAACATCACCGACGTGGACGACAAAACCATCCGCGATTCCCAAAAAGCCGGACAATCCCTCACCGATTTCACCGCCGGCTGGACCGAAAAATTCCACGCCGACTGCGAAAAACTCGGCCTCCTCCCGCCCCACATCGAGCCGGGCGCCGTCGAGCACATCCCGCAGCAAATCGCGATGATCCAGACGCTCATCGAAAAGGCCAACGCCTACACCTCTGACGACGGTTCGGTCTATTTCAAAATCTCCTCCTTCCCCGGCTACGGCCGCCTCTCGCACCTCGACCAACGCGAGCTC
>JBIPND010000735.1:0-2514 GCA_044374015.1 Luteolibacter sp.
GCACTGTCTGTCCGGGTTTCTCACGTCACCCGTCCCTCACTTTCATGAGGCGCGTTGCCCTGTGGTGTCCGGACTTTCCTCACCTCCCGCTTGCGCGGAAACTGCGACCGTCCGGGGAGCGGCGGGCTGAAATTGTCCCGCCCGCGGCTATTGTCCAATCAAAAACACATCGAGGAAAAACCAAGCCACCATCATCAAGCCGATGACGATCTTGAATCCCATCCCGGCCAGCGTCCCGACCACCGAGCCGACACCGGAGTAGGCGGCGTGGTGGGTTTGTTTTTGGGCAAACACGATTTCGCCGATGAAGGCTCCGGCGAGTGGCCCGAGCAGCAGGCCGAACGGCAGGAAAAACAAGCCGGCGATGCTGCCGATGAGCGCCCCCAACGCGCCCCAGCGGGTGCCGCCGAACCATTTCGCGCCGGCCGCGCCGCTGAGCATTTCGAACGTCTGGGAAACCGCCATCAGCACGCCCAGCACCACAAACGACCACCAGTGTAGCCCGGAATTTTCCTGAAACATCAAGCGGTGCGCGATCACCCCGATCAGCAATATCAAATGCCCGGGCAGAACCGGCAGGATGCAGCCGACCAGCCCCGCAAGCAGCAGGCAAATCGTCACAAACCATCCGGCCCCGGCACCGACGCCGTCCCACACCGCACTCGATTGGATTGTTTCCCACACGCGGCGGTTCTTACGCGTGGCTGCGGGAAATCGCAACCATTCACCGCCAGCGTTGAGTCAGATCCCCGTAGGCGTCGATGCGGCGGTCGCGGAAAAACGGCCAAATCCGCCGGAAATCTTCGACCGCCTGAAAATCGAGATCGTGGTAGAGGATTTCCTCCCGTTCGGTCGAGGCCTTGGCGACCAGTTCACCGTAAGGATTGGCGACGAACGAGCGGCCCCAGAATTCGGTGTTGTCCTGGGTGCCGGTGCGGTTGACGGCGGCGAGGTAGCAACCGTTGGCGACGGCGTGGCCGCGCTGCACGGTTTCCCAAGCGCAGTGTTGGGCGTCGCCGAGGGCGGGTTTTTCCTCGGGCAGCCAGCCGATGGCGGTCGGGTAAACCAGGATTTGGGCACCACCCAGCGCCATCAGGCGGGCGGCTTCGGGATACCATTGGTCCCAACAAATCAAGACGCCGATCTTGCCGAATTTCGTGTCCCAAACCGGCCAGCCGCTGTCGCCGGGCGTGAAATAGAATTTCTCCTCGAACGCCGGATCCTGCGGGATGTGGGATTTGCGATAGAGCCCCATCAGCGAGCCATCGGCATCGTGGATCGCGGCGGTGTTATGATAGAGCCCGGGGCCGCGGTGCTCGAACAACGAGGACACGAGGACGATTCCGAGTTCGCCCGCGAGCTTGCCGAGGCGGTCGGTGACCGGGCCGGGCAGGGGATCCGCCAGATCGAAGCGGGCGGGGTCCTGGATGGTGCAAAAATACGGGGTGAGAAAAAGTTCCTGGGTGACCACGATGTTCGCGCCCTGGGCAGCAGCCTCGCGGATCAGCGTTTCGTGGTGATCAAAGGATTCCGCCTTGGTGGCGAAGGTCCCGGATTGGAGCAGGGCGAGGCGTGGCATGCGCGCAACATCGCGAGCCGCCACCGAATTTTCAAGAATCATCCGACGCCGGACTATTTCTGGTAGATCCGGACGTAATCCACTTCGTAGCGCTGGGGGAAATCGGTGCGCGATGGATCGCCGCCGGCCCCGCCGATGGCCAGGTTCAGGCGGAAGTGATGCGGGCTGAGGAAGGGGTTGATCGCGGGGCCGTCCTGATTGATCGCGGTCTTCACGGGCAGGGTGTTGAGGAGTTTGCCGTCGAGATAGATGGAAATTTCCTCCTCGTCCCACTCCATCACCCACAGGTGGTATTGGTCATCCCAAGTGGTCTTGTCGAATTTTGCCATCGCATGGTGGGAGGCGGCCCAGTGGTCGCGTCCGCCTTTGCCGGCCCAGACAAAGTTGGCGAGGATCTTTCCATCATAGAATTCCATGATGTCGATCTCGCCGCCATGTGGCCAGCGCCCGCGGCCGGTCGTCCAGATCGCGGGCCACAGGCCGGGGAGCGCCTTGAAGCGGGCGCGGACTTCATAACGGCCGAAACTCCAGGCGTTTTCCCCGTGGGTGACGAGCGAGCCGGAGGTGTAATTCGCATGGCGGCGGTTCTTTTTCCAATCGCCCGAGCCCTTTTGGAAACCCGGGTTGGTCACTTGTTCCCTGCGGCCCTCGATGATCAGGAAACCGCCTTCGCAGCGTGAGTTTTCGGCCTGATACCACTGGAGCTCCTGGTTGCGGGTGAACCCGGTTTCGGATCGCCACTTGGCGGGATCCGGCGCGCCATCTTTTTCGAATTCGTCGGCCCACACCAGTTTGTAAGCCGGATCTCGCGGCGGAGTGACGGGCTCTTGCGCATGGGCAACAAGCGCGGTGCAAAGGGCGAGGCATGGAAGATGAAAGATGGGCATGATGAAAGAGGTGGCTGGGGCGCGTCCGGCGGACTGCGGAACACAACG
>JBIPND010000737.1:0-2510 GCA_044374015.1 Luteolibacter sp.
GCCGGCCATCACGCCATCGACTGGGAAATACGGGCGCAACACTTCTTCGTCGAAATCGTAGTTTTCCTGGCGTTGTTTCTCCGACCAGTAGGCAACCTCCCACGGTTCCAACTGGCTGACGGGTTGGCCGGATTTGGCGGCCTTGTATTGGGCGAGTTGTTTGTGCTCGGCGAGGAAGGTGGGATGGATGCGGGCGTGGAGGTTTTCGATGAAACCGAGCGCGCCTTCGCCGGATTTGGCCATCCGGCGCAGAAGTGTTAGATCGGCGAAATTCTGATGGCCGAGAATGGCGGCTTTTTCCTGGCGCAGTCCGAGGATCTGCCAGACGAGCGCGGTGTTGTCGTGCTCGCCGACGGCTCCGACCCGCGACGAGGCTTCCCAAACTTGGTGGCGGATCGCGTCGTCGTGCAGGTGCTGCATGATGGGAAACATCGACGGGAATTGCAGGCTGAAACGCCAGGCGGGCGCGGGGTGGCCTTTGGCGCGGGCGTTGGCGGCGGCACCGGCCTTGGCGGATTCCGGCAGGCCGGCGAGTTTTTCCGCGTCGGTGATGATCAGTTCCCAGGCGTTGGTCGAGTCGAGCACGTGCTCGGAGTAAAGCTGGGTAAGCTTTGATAGATCCGCCTCGATGGCGGCGACGCGGGCTTTCTGCTCGGCTGGCAGGTCTGCTCCGGAGTTGCGGAAATCGGCGAGCGTTTCCTCAACGAAGCGCTGGGCGACCGGATCCAGCGTGGCGATTTCCGGGCTGCCGCCCACGGCTTTGACCACCTTCCAAAGGCGGTCGTTGAGGGCGATGGACGAGTAGAAATCGCTGACCGCGGGGAGCATTTCATTGAGGGCTTCGCGTTGGGTCGGTGAGTCGTTGACCGAGTCCAAGTGGTTCAGACGCCCCCAGCCGCGGCCGAGTTCTTCGGTGGCTTTTTCCAAAGCGAGAAAGGTGGACGCGTAAGTGGCGGTGGCCGGATCCTGATCGCAGATCACCTCGATGTTCCGCTTCGCCCCTTCCAGTGCGTGGCGGATGTCCGGCGCGACGGCTTCGGGGACGAGCGTGGACCAGCGGACGTGAAAATCGGGGGCGAGAAACGGATGCATGCGGGGAGTTTTGACGGGACTGGCGTTTCGCGCAAGTCCGGCCTTCGGTTTGCGGCCTCCGCCATAAGAGATAGAAAATCCAATGACGATTCCATTCGTCACCGGGCGTGTCCTAGGTAGTCTGAACGGATGACTGCCAACCCTCTTATCCATCCCGCGTTTCAGGAAATGAACTCACTGCACCGCCACTTGTTGGCGTTGGCGACGCTGGATGAAAGCGAGGCCCCGATGTTGAGTGTCTATTTGGATCTCCGCCAGCCGCTCGAAGCGCTGCGTTCGAAGTTCTTGCATTGGTGCATGGCCGCGCGCATTTCGACGAAGAAGGATGGCCGGGATTTGTTTGATGCGGCGCGGGCGGATTTGGATTTGATTTACCGCCAAAACTGGCCGGATGCGATTCAAAGCGTGGCGGCTTTCGCGCGGGCCGGGCGCTCGCCGTTTTTGCTGGTGATGCCTTTCAGCGCGACGCTGGACAATCATTTCCATGTCGGCAGCCTGCCGGCGATTTTCCCGTTGGTGCAGATGAAGGATCGTTTCCACCGCTTTGTGGTGGCCATCAGCACCGAGGAAAGTTCGCGGATTTTCGAAATCACGCTGGGGGCTGTTAGCGAGGAAATGCTCACCACCCGCCCGGACATGCGCCAGCGGGTGGGCCGCGAGTGGACGCGCGAGCACTATCACCAGGTCAAGCGCGAGCACGACCGCCGGTTTCTGCGCGACCAAGTCGAAATCATCGGCAGCCTGATGGGCAAGCGCGGCCACAACCATCTGATTCTAGCAGGCCACCCGCGCTGCGTCAGCGCGCTGCGCGGGGTGCTGCCGAAGGAACTGGAAAGCAAGGTGTCGGACACGGTTTTCCAAGCGCCTAACGGCCATGATTGTTCTGCGGTGTTGGAGCAGGCGATCGAGGCCTTCATCGAGGTGGAGCAGCACGAATCCCACAGCACGGTCGAGCGGCTGCACGCGCAAGTTTGCCGCGGTGGATTGGCGGCGGTCGGCATTGAGGCCACCCGCGAGGCGATGCAGTTCGGGGCGGCATCGGAGTTGGTGATTTCCGAAGAACTGGCGGAAGCGGACCGCGAGGAGCTGGTCCGGATCGCCACGTCGCATGAGCTCGCCATCGAAGTTTGTGAAGGCGATGAGCTGCTTAAAGAGCATGGCGGCGTCGGCTGCTTGCTGCGCTACCGGATGGACTATGTGAAACAAGCGGACGCGTAGTCTTTTCCCGAGGCTTGCCCCGCGCGCTCCCGCTGGGCAAGCTGCGCCGAGCCCGCATTTTTCATTCATGTCCACTTGGCGTCCGATATCACCCACCCCGTTTTGGAAGCGCTGGCTTCCCGAGTGGTTGCACGGGTCTGTGAAGCTGGGTTTCCTGCTGGCGGTGACCGGGGGCATCCTGTTTTCGGCCTTCGCGTTTT
>JBIPND010000736.1:0-2510 GCA_044374015.1 Luteolibacter sp.
TTGCCGAAGATATGGTCCCAGTCGATGTCGCCCGGCTTGAGTTGTGAGGCGGCGGTGTTGCCGCGGTCGGGATTGCCCACCGCGCCGCGCACGCCGAAACCGCGCTCGGTGAAATTGAGGCCGTTTCTAACATTCCGGCCGATGCCGTCGTCTTCGCGCCACTGGATGAAGTCGGTGGCGACGCCGCCCTGCATGATGAAATCCTCGATCAGGTGGCCGACCTCGTTGTCCACAAAGGCGGTGACGACCGCGGTCGTGTAGCCGAAGCATTTCCGCAGGCCGCGGGAGGTGTTGTACTCACCGCCGCCTTCCCAAGCGGCGAAGTGGCGGGCGGTGCGGATGCGGCCCTCGCCGGGGTCGAGGCGGAGCATGACTTCGCCCAGCGAGAGCTGGTCGAAGGCGCAGTCGGATTTTGGTTTGATGGTCAGCGACATGATGTTAGGAGTTGATAGGTCTTATGCTTCGGCTTGTTTGAAATCGGAGATTTTCCAAAGCTCCTTGCCGGCTTCGGTGGCGAGTTCGTTGAAGGCGAGAATTTCGGCTTCGGAGAATAACAGTCCGCCGTTTTTCGCGCAGCGGGCGGCGGCTTGCGCCTCCATCTGGCCGGGCAGCATGCAGCTGTCATTGCCGTGGCCGAGGATGTCGTCGATGACGGCTTTGACGTTTTCCGATTGGCTGCGGCCCTTGGCGAAGTCGCCGGAGTTCATCGCGTCCGGATGCCAGACTTGGAAGAAGAAGCAGCAGGTCCCCTTGTCGTCGCCGACCTGGTCCCAGCGGTTGCGGATGGTGGGGAGCGAACCGCCGATGAAACCGCCGATGATTTCGTTCAGCAGTGCGAGGCCGTAGCCTTTGTGCGCGCCGAAGGGCACCAGGAATTTCGCCGCGTTCGGGTCGGTGGTCGGCTGGCCGTTTTCATCCACGGCCGCGCCGGGAGGAAGTGGTTTGCCTTCGCGGGCGAGCTGTTGGACGCGGCCCATGGCGACCACCGAGGTGGCCCAATCGATCACGATCGGGTAGCCGACCGAGTCGGTGGTGGGGAATCCCCATGAGTGCGGATTGGTGCCGAGGGTGGGGAACTTGCCGCCGAAGGGAACGACTTCGGCAAGCGCCGCGGTGCAGTTGGTGTAGGCGATGTAACCGCGGCGCGCGGCCTCCATCACGTAGCCACCGCCCCAAAGGTAATGGAAGGCGTTGTCCACCGAAACCATGCCGACGCCGTATTTGTCGGCGAGTTCGATGGCGGTTTCGATGGCGGCGTAGCCGGTGGCCTGACCGAGCTTTTTGTTGGCGTTCCAGACTTCGGAACCGAGGAAACGGGTCGGAATTTTTTCGATCTCGACGTTTGGCACACAGCCGCCGGCGGCGGAGCCGAACAGGTGGTCGAGGTGCAGCGCCTTGAGCGCGTTGTGGGTGCGGATCCCGTGGCGGGTGGCCTCGGCGCAAAAGCGGGCACCGTCGGCGGCTTCGGCGGCGGTGTAGCCGCGTTTGCGATAAACGGCGGCGACCAGCGCGTTGTGCTGCTCTTCAGGAACGACGTAGAAAATTTCAGACATCAGGTTGGTGGTGGGTTGGGGTTGAGTGAGAGGAGACGGGCTGAAAATCCTACACGTGTTGGTTTTTGTCAACCTGGATCGGCCGGGTTTCAGGATTGGGCGCTTCCTTGGCCCTGCCGGTGGATCTCCGAATGATCAGCTTCGGTTGCACGGACGATTCGCGCGGAGGCGGGTCGATTTGTTCCGGATCGAGGCGATCCAGCAGACCGCGGACCGCCAGGTCCATCAGCCGGTCGGTCTGGTGATCGACGGTGGTGAGAGTCGGGAAAAAGTGTTCGGCGACGGCGATGTTGTCGTAGCCGACCACCGAAACATCCTCGGGCACGCGGATGCCTTCCTCGCGGAGGCGGTTGATGGCACCGATCGCAATCCGGTCGTTCAGCGCGATGATGGCGGTGGGAAGCGGACCGGCGGATTTTTCCAGCAATTCGCCGGCGAGTTCGTAGCCGTAATCGAAGGTGTGGTGGGTTTCTCCGGGATGAAATACGGAGATGAAATCCCGATCAAAATCGAGCCCGACTTCCGGAGCATAACGTGTGAGTCCAGGAACCCTCAGGGCCCCGAAGCGGTTTTGCGGGTCGATGCCGAGCAGGACGATCTTCTGGTGGCCGAGCCCGGCCAAGTGCTCCAGAATCAGCTTCATCGAGCGGCCGCGGTCGAGCATCACCTTGTCTCCGGGCACCGGATTTTCAGGGTCGATCCAAAAACACGGCACGTTCTCGCGTTGCAGCAGGGTGATTGCCGGATCGTCCGCGACCAGGCGCGAGAAAATCAGCACGATGCCATCCACATGATGCCCCACGAAGCGGCGGATGGCGCTGCGTTCCAAATCGACGCTGGCTCCGGAAAGCTCGATCACCGTGTCGTAGCCTTCTTCGCGGAGGCGCTGCTGGAGCGCGGCGGCCCGCATCGCCATCACCGGAGAATCGAGGTCTTGAAAGCAGACGCCGACGGTCG
>JBIPND010000739.1:0-2507 GCA_044374015.1 Luteolibacter sp.
CGGCGCGGGCAAGTCCGACTGCAATGGTGCCGCAAAGTTCCCCGGTGCCGCCGATGATCACGGCGGTTTTTCCGGAGAGATCGAATAGTTCTTTGAGAAATGAAGCGGTTTGCATGGGCGCGAAGTTTTGTGGGATTCGTGGCTGGTGCCAAGCACGGATTCTTGCTCAGGATGGGTTTGTGATGATCACGGCCGGCATTTCAGGGTTTGAGGAAGCGTCCCGCAAGAGCCGCTGGCTGGTGGCGGTTTCCGGCGGGGCGGATTCGGTGGCGCTGCTGCATTTGCTGGTGGAGCAGGGATTTGCCAATCTGATCGTCTGCCATCTCGACCACCGCTTGCGCGGGCGGGCCTCGACGGAGGATGCAAAATTTGTAAAACGCCTCGCCGCGAAACTCGGCCTGGTCTGCGAAATTGGAAGCGCCGATGTGACTCAACGAATGCGGGATTGCAGCGAGTCGCTCGAGACCGCCGCGCGCAACGCCCGGCATGCGTTTTTCGCCGAATGCGCCCGGAAGCACCGCTGCCCGAGGATCTTCCTGGCCCACCATGCGGACGACCAGGCGGAGACCGTGCTCTGGAATTTGTTGCGCGGCTCGCACGGGCTCAAAGGCATGCGCGAAGAGCAGGGAATGACCATCGGCGGGCGGCGGATGATCTTTCACCGGCCATTGCTGAAAGTTTCCGGCCGCGAATTGCGCGACTGGCTCACGGCACGGCGGCTGGCTTGGCGGGAGGATGCCAGCAACGCGGAACGCACGGTGGTCAGAAACCGGCTGCGTCACGAGGTCCTCCCCTTGCTCGACGAAATTTCAGGCCGGAGCGCTTCGCAGATGATCGCCCGCGCGCTCGCAGCAACCCGCGAACTCGAGGACATCGCCTCCTGGGCCGTCACCCAAACGGCGGCGCTCGACCCGCAGGGACGCCTGCATCTGCCGGCCTTGCAAACCCTTCCGGCCGCCGTCCAGCGCGCGGTGCTCGTCGATTTTCTCAAACAGGCCGGCATCGGCGGAATCGATCGCGCGCTGGTTTCCCGTGTCACCGGCTTGCTCGATACCAGTTCCCCGCCCGCGGTCAATCTCCCGGGCGGTGCCTCGCTCCGCCGGCGCGCAGGCCGGCTTCTGATTGAATCAAATTCAATCAAAGAATAATTATTCTTGAATTTGGAGGGTGGCATGAGAGACTCGTTCCAGCCCATGAAAATAATCCCACGAACCATCGGATGGATCGGCGCGCTGGCAGCCGGATGCGCCATGGCCGAAGAGCCCATCGAGTCAGTCGCCGAAATCATCCTGCCGCCGGATGTCCGCGGCGAGGAAGTCGCCGTCCTAACAAGCCCGCCGCTGGTGCCACCGCCGATTCAGCGCAACCACCCGACCAAGGTGAAGGTGAAACTGGAAGTGGTGGAAAAAGTCATGAAAATGACCGATGGCGTGGACTACACCTTTTGGACCTTCGGTGGCACGGTGCCCGGAAGTTTCATCCGCGTGCGGGTGGGCGATGTGGTGGACTTCGAGTTGATGAACCACCCCTCCAGCAAGATGCCGCACAACATCGACCTTCACGCGGTGACCGGCCCGGGCGGGGGCGCCGCCGCTTCATTCACCGCGCCGGGCCACAGTTCATCCTTTTCCTTCCGCGTCCTCAACCCCGGCCTCTATGTCTATCACTGCGCGGTCGCCCCGGTCGGGATGCACGTGGCCAACGGCATGTATGGTTTGATTTATGTCGAACCCAAGGGCGGCCTGCCCAAGGTGGATCGTGAGTTTTATGTGATGCAGGGCGATTTCTACACCAAGGGCCGCTACGGCGAGCAAGGCCTGCAACCGTTCAGTATGGAAAAGGCGATCGATGAAAGGCCGGACTATGTCATTTTCAACGGCGCAGTCGGTGCAATCGCCGGCGACAACGCCCTACTCGCGAAAAAGGGTGAAACCGTCCGCCTCTTCTTTGGCAATGGCGGGCCCAATCTATCCTCATCGTTCCACGTCATCGGCGAGATTTTCGACAAGGTCTATGTCGAAGGCGGCACCGAAACCATCAACAAAAACGTCCAGACCACCATGGTCCCGGCCGGCGGCTCGGCGATCCTTGAATTCAAATGTGAAGTTCCGGGAAGTTTGATTCTCGTCGATCACGCCCTGACCCGCGCCTTCAACAAAGGGGCTTTGGGTGTGATCAAAGTCGAGGGCGAGCGCGACCACCTGGTCTATTCCGGCAAGCGCAGCGACAAGGTCTATCTGCCAGAGGGCAGCACCCCGCAAACGATGCCGGACCCAGGCGCGCCACTCGCCGCTGCATCCAACAAGCAAGAGCGGATCCAGCGCGGCACCAATGTTTACTCCGCCAACTGCCTTGCCTGCCACCAGGCGGAAGGGCAGGGGATTCCCTCCGCGTTCCCACCGGTCGCCAATTCCGACTACCTGAACGCCGACAAAAACCGCGCGATCAAAACCGTGATCCACGGCCTCACCGGCGAGGTCACCGTCAACGGCAACAAGTTCAACAGC
>JBIPND010000738.1:0-2507 GCA_044374015.1 Luteolibacter sp.
CTGCATGGTTCCCTCGCGGTCGAATCGGAGCCCGGCCACGGCACCACGCTCACCCTTCGTTTCCTGCTCCGCAAACCCAGATGAAAATGCCAGCTCCCAAGCCATCGATCTGTCTCATCGAGGATCATCAGGACTACCGCCGCGTGCTTCAGCTCGCCATCCAGCAAAGCGCCCATCTCACCTGTGAGCTAGCGTTTTCCTCGATCGAAGCCTGCCTGGATCAAGTCCTCCCCCCGACGCGGGTGGATGTGATTCTGCTGGATCTCGGCCTGCCTGGGATGCACGGCGTGACCGGCATTCCCACGCTGCTCGAACGTTTCCCGGTAGCCAAAATCCTCGTCATCACCGTCTATGACCACAAGCCGGTGGTGCTCCAGGCCCTCGCGGCCGGAGCCAGCGGCTACCTGCTCAAGGCCGACCACATCGACACCATTTTGCGCGGTATCGACGAAGTGCTCGCCGGCGGCGCTCCGCTCAATAGCCATATCGCGCGGATGATCCTCACCACCTTCAACGCCGTCACCCCGACGACGCCGGAAACCGACCTAACCGACCGCGAGCGTGAAACCCTCTCGCTGCTGGTGAAGGGTTTTATCAAAAAGGAAATCGCCGATCAGCTCGGTGTTTCCTATCACACGGTGGACACCCACGTCCGCAACATCTATGGCAAGCTCCAAGTCCACAATCTATCAGGAGCCGTCGCCAAGGCCATGCGCCAGGGATTGATCTGAAGGTATCCCGTAAATGCGGTTTTGCCCGGATCTGGCGGGCCTGCCATTTTTTCTGGCCACTTGGAAACAACTCGTCCGCAACAACGCCGCCCAGGGTGCCAAGGCCTCCCGAAGTCCTGCTCAACCTTGAAAGGAAAATGAATTGACAGGAGGAAAGGGAGAGAACAGAGAATGAATGGGTTATGAAAGCTCCGCTACTCACCCAAACAGTGAGAGGAGTCGGATCTGTTTTTCGACTCAACCGATTGAATCTCCGTTTCCTCCGTTATCTCCTACTGCTAAGGAATTGCTTTTGGGATGAAGGCCGTTGAAAGAGCCGGTGACCGGACCGGAGGCGGGGGAAAAAGGGGTTGATCACCCGGAATCCTCGCGTCGGCGGGCACCCGCACCAGCACTCCCGTGCCGGAACTGGGGGGACGGGGCTGGATCGAAACGCGGAGACGCAGAGGTCGCGGAGAAGGACGCTGAGTAAGCGGCTTGGAGGTTGGTCGCGGCCCTTTGGGTTTCTCTGCGCTCCTCTCTGCTTTCTCCGCATCTCCGCGTTTCGATTCCTTCTCGCTTCGGGTCGGTGTGGCATCAATCGGTCCGACTCCAGCCCCCGGAAAACGAGGTTCTCGCGGCATTCCTCGCGAGGCGGTGGGGTGCCCCTATTGCCACCACCCGGATGATTGCGGCCGGGGCGGCAGGGAACGTCAGGGCGGCGATGGCGGATTTGGTGATTGGGTTGGGGGTAAGGCCTGAGGAAGGGCCAACGGACGAGCTGAGGGGGAAAGGAAATTCTGTCAAGATTTGTACACTGACCCCATTTCCCGCTGTCACCGGGGAATTCATCGGCAAGGACGGACGCATCCGGGTTCATCCGGACGGTCGCTTTGAAATCGTCGTCGAGCCACGCACCACCAAGTAAGCCATGAGCACTTTTATCGATTGGTTTGCCTCCCAGAGATTTCGCAACTTCGGCGCGGGTGAGTTCACCAGCTACTTTGCCCGCGAGCGTAAGGGTGTGAAAAATAGCCTGCCTCCACGCCGCATCTGGAAAAACATCGTGCCCGCACTTCGCATCGTGGACGAGCTTCGTGATTCCTTCGGTAAGCCCTGCCGTATTCTGAGTTCCTACCGATCGCCCGACTACAACAAGGCGGTCGGGGGAGTATCATCCAGTCAGCATCTTGAGTTCACCGCCCTCGACATCGCATTCAACGGTATCAGCCCACAGCGCGTCTATGACCGGTTGCTCGAATGGCGGCGGGCAGGGAAGTTTGTGGGCGGTCTCGGCCTTTATTTATCGTCCGGCTTCGTTCACATCGACACCCGCGGACGCAACGCCACTTGGAAAGGCAAATAAGTCATGGCACGCGGACTCGTCATCACCGGCTTCACGATTTCCGAGGTGCTCGCCATCCAGTCGCGGGCGAAGGAATTCCTGCTCGAAGGCAAGACGATCATGAACTGGAACGACGCCGACACCTCGGTGGCCAAGCAGTTCACCATGCCGGTCGATCAGGTGCTTGAGGAATGCGCCCACGCGCTGAGAATCCTCGACCCTGCCACCTACGGCCGCCCTCGCCGCGTCGCCGCTTCCTTCATCTCCGGCCACCTCTCGAAATGAAACGTCTGCAATCTATCGCACGGCTCTTGCTACCCCCGATCCTCACTCCAAAGGCATGGGGATCTCCCTTCGAGTCAGCCAACGGGTCGTCTCGCCGTGGATTGGTTCCGGGATTTGCACCCACGGACGCACGGCACGAACTCACGCCAGGTGTGCGCTCGGAATTG
>JBIPND010000740.1:0-2505 GCA_044374015.1 Luteolibacter sp.
TCCCCGGGCTATTATTATTAATGATTGCGCCCGAGAGGGTGTTGCTGCCCGTGTTGCTGCCGCCGAGCGTGAGTGTGCGGGCCCCGGTGCCAGTCGCGGTGTTGAATGCGCTGGCGGAGAAGCTCAGCGTGTGGCTCGTGCTCGCGTTGTTGTTCAGGATGGTGGCCCCGTTGGTGCTGGTGCCGCTGCCGCCGATGGTGATGGCTCGTGAAAGGGTGGCGGCGGCGCTGGCACCGGCGAATTCCAAGATTCCGGTGCCGCCGGCGTTCCCGAGATTCAGAAGTCCGCTGGCCAAACCGCTATCAGCACCACCTCCCAGGTTTTTGATGTCGCTGAAAGTCAACCTTCCCGTCGCACCGTGCGCCAGGCTTAATGTCCCGAGGAAGCCGCTGTTATCGCCGGTGAGAATCAACGGTGCAGTGCCAATTGACCCAATAATAGCAGCACTGGTTGCGGTCAGCTTGGAACTAATGGTGTTCACGAAACCGGTGTTGTTCGAACCGATGCCATTTGCGTTGTTGACCCCGCCGAAGGCGATGGTGCCGCCGGAGAGCGTGATGGCCCCGGATTGCGAGCCGAAGGTGATGCCTCTGACTGCCACGGTGCCATCGACGTTGATGGTGCCTGCGGCAAGGCCGCCGCCGGCGGTGCCAGTGCCAAAGTTGACGGTGTCCGGGCTTACTACTCCACCGACGGTGGGCGTGGAGACGATGGGTCCAACGTCACCGGCTGCGGTCAGGTTCCATGTCGAGGACCCGGTCGTGTTCCAAGTTCCACCGGCAATGCCAAATCCGGGAGCGATGTCGTTCTGATCCCAATAATAAGTGAGGGCCTGGGCAGACTGCAGGGCGAGCAGCGCAGCGATGGCGGAAGCGAGCGGGAAGGTAAGGGGGGATGGTGAGAGGATGCGTGGCTTCATGGTGGGGATAGTGGATTGTGGATGAGAGGTCAGAGGGCAGGGGGTCAGAGGGAAAAATGACGATTGATGTTTTTGATTTTTTGATGGGGAGGTCGGTGACCTGCGGCTTGGTGTTTCGGTAAGGGAGAAAGCGAGGAATTTTACGGTTTTATCGGAGGACGGTGGGGAATGATGAGATTTGGTGGTCTGAATGACGAATCTGACGGGTCCGGTAGGCGATTCAACGGGAGCAGTTATTGCAACGTCGGCATCATCGGCGAGAAATATTTTGCTTTTCAACTAGCATGAATTTTATGCAGGATTGATGGCGATGAGTGAGTTCAAAATTTTATCGGCCTCAGAGCAGATCGTGGTCCATTTGCGGGGTGAAATCGCGCGTGGGCGCTGGCGCGGGCGGATGCCGGGAAGAAACGAGCTTGCCAGACAACTGGGGGTCGGCATTACCAGCGTCGATGGGGCATTGCGGCAACTCGAAGCCGAGGGACAACTCGTTGCGCAAGGAGCGGGTCGTATGCGCCGGATCGCAGCGACTGCCCAATATTCCGACAAACGGAGGCTCAGGGTTGCGATCCTGGCTTACGAGAAGTCCACCCAGAGCGACAGCATCTTATCTGAAACGGTCCATGTTTTGCGGGAGGCAGGGCATGACGCGTTTTTCACCCGAAGCTCGCTGCTGGAAATGGGGATGAATGTGAAGCGGATCGCCAGCCTTGTGGGCAAGACCGAGGCCGACGCGTGGATTGTCTGCTCAGCTCCGCGGGAAATCACCGAGTGGTTTGCCCAGCGGCCGGAGCCGGCTTTTGCCCTCTTTGGGCGCCGACGGGGCGTCCGCCTCGCCAGTGTGGGACCGGACAAGGCACCGGCCTATGCCGCAGCGGCGCGGCGGCTGATCGAACTCGGGCACCGGAGGATCGTCTTGCTTTGCCGACCGGACCGAAGGCTGCCGGTGCCGGGAACCCCCGAGCGGGCGTTCCTTGCTGAACTCGTGGCGCATGGCATCAATACCGAACCGTATCACCTGCCGGACTGGGAGGATGGCTCGGACGGCTTCCGAACGCGGCTTGAACGGTTGTTTCAAGTGACGCCGCCCACGGCGCTGATGGTGGACGAGATGATGTTGTTTGTGGCGACGCAGCAGTTTCTCGCTCGGAAAAAGCTGAGTGTGCCGGGGGATGTTTCACTGGTGAACATGGAGTCGGATCCGGCCCTTGATTGGTGCCTCCCTGCGGTCGCGCGGGTGGACTGGGACCACCGGCCTGTGTTGCGCAGGGTCGTTTCATGGGTCAACCAAATCGCCTCTGGCAAAAAGGACCTTCGCGAAACTCTCACCGGCGCGAAGTTCATCGACGGCGGAACGGTCGGACCGGTGAAGAGCTGAAGCCGGCGGTCGATCCTTGGCGCGTTGCAAAGTCGCTCAAGCAATTGGGGTGAGTTGGGTGATCTAGCATAAAAACTTTCTGCTGGACTTGAAATCGGCAGTCTTCAACGAGGGGAAGTTCACCAAATTCCGTTCATGAAGTTCTCAGAAAAAAATCATCATTTGAAATTGCATGGCGCCTGGCTTTGTCCCGGTTGCTGGAATCGAT
>JBIPND010000741.1:0-2502 GCA_044374015.1 Luteolibacter sp.
AGGCGAAACCGCGTTTGGCTGAATCAACTGGAGTGCCTTGTGATGGTTTCATGGATTTGAATCTTGGGCTTTCGGGGCGGGAAGATGATGAGAGATGCCTCCGTGGGTTTGGATCGATTTCCCAGAATTCCGAAAAGGATTTTCCCGCATTCAAGGAGAATTACGGTTTGTCGCTGCAGTAATCAAGTGTGTACAGTGTAGGATGGCGTCGAGCGATCCGTCCATTCCCCCAAGCGGGTGAAATCGCTCACCCGAACGGGTGAGGTGGCTGCGGGCGGGTCAGGCCCCGCTCACTGCGGCAGCGTGATTTGCAGAACCGTCGAGTCGTCGAGGGCGGTCAGCGGCGCGCCGTTACGCGGCAGCAGGATGAACTGACCTCGGGAGAACCGCCGTCCGGCAGTGCTCTCTAACAATCCATCCACGACCGATAGAATCGCGAACCGGTCGTCGTGCGGGCGGGTGAGGGTGTCACCGGTGGTGAGGGTTTTGCGCTCGGTTTTGAAATACTCGCAGGCTGCCAGGGTTTCGCCGTCGGGCGTGTCCATCGTGGGCTCGAAGTCGTTGAAGTCGATGCTGGCGAGCGATTCGGCGACGTGGAGTTGGCGCGGTTTGCCATCGAGGCCGAGGCGGTTCCAGTCGAACACGCGGTAGGTGGTGTCCGAGTTTTGTTGGATTTCGTGAATCAGGAATCCGGCGCCGATCGCGTGCAGCCGGCCGGAGGCGATGAAGATGGAATCGCCGGGCTGCGGCGTGATGGCGTGCACGCAGTCGGCCACCGTGCCCGCGGCGATGGCTTGTTCGAAATCGCGGCGGCTGACCCCGTTTTTCAAGCCGACGTAGAGTTTCGCCCCGGGGTCGCAATCCGCGATGAACCACATCTCGGTTTTCGGTTCACCGCCGAGGCCGGCGGCCAGTTCGACCGGCGGATGCACCTGGATCGAGAGGTCGTCGCGGGCGTCGAGCACCTTGATCAGAATGGGGAAACGCGGGTGCTCCTGGAACCCTTCGCCGAAAATTTCCTCGCGGTGCTGCGTCCAAAGATCATGCAGACTGGTGCCGGCGAAGGGGCCTTGATCGACGACCGATTGCTCGTTTTCCCGGTCCACCACCTCCCACGACTCGCCGAACGGCGACTTGGCAGCAGGCAGTTGCCGTCCGTAAATCCGTTGCAGCTCGCGGCCACCCCAAACGCGTTCCATGTAAAGCGGGGTGAAGGTGATCGGTTCCATGGACGTGGCATAAAGGCTGAGCCGCAGTTTGGCAATTCCCGAGAAGCTAACGGTTGACCCGGTGGAAACTTGCGGCGATTCTGGGAACGCTTTGCGCGAAACCGAATCCCCAGCCGAAACTCCGGAAGTGCCACCCAAGCGGCGCAGCAAATACCGGCGCTGGGTCCTGTTAGCGGTTTTGCTGCTCGGGCTGGTTTGGTTGAATGGACCGGGATTCCGCCTGATGGCGCCGCGCATCGCCATTCACTACCTCGAAAAGGCCGGGATTCGCGGGAATTTCAACTTGGAGGGCAACCTGACCGGCGGCCTTTCGTTTTCCGATTTGAAAATCGAGGGCGACAAGGAACTCGCCAGTCTCACCATCGACGAGGTGAAGCCGATCTATCAATGGCGCGGATTGCTCAAGGGCAAGCTGGATGGACTCATCCTCGAAGGCGCGCATCTCGATCTGCGGCTCGGCCTCGAAGAGATCGATGAAGAGGGGAAGCCGCCGCTGGATTTGGAAAAACTGACCCAAACCTTGCGCGAGATCCGCGGCCGGGTGATTCCCTTGGAACTCGACTTCAAGGACGTCAGCCTCGCCGCCACCCGCAACGGTGAACCCGCCTTCACGCTGGACTCCAGCAGGATTTCGAAAAAAGCCGGAACCGGCGAGATCCTGCTAGAGCTGGGTGCCATCACCGATGCCGCCGACAACGGCTGGCCCGCGCAAAAATCCTCGCTGCGCTGGAACCCGGATGACATGGTGATCGCCCGCTTGGATCCTTTTCCCGGCGTCAGCCTGCGGGATTTCGTGATCCAGCTGCCCGCCACCGGTGGCCCCTCGGTGGAGGGGCAGGTGGCGGTGGAGGATGCGGTATTCGCGCTCACCAGCACGGCGGGTTTCGCCTCTGCCCGGCTCGACTTGCGCGAGGGCAAACTCCCGATCGCCGACGCGGCGAACCGCTTTGGCATCCAAATCCCGGCCAACGCCACCATCACCTCGCTCACCGCGGAGGTCAGCAGCATCCTGCCCGATCCCAAGGCGGCGACCGGGACGCTCCAGGTTCTGTTGGAGGACGCCGCCTGGCAGGACTGGTCCGCGCCGGAAATCAGCCTCGATGCCACCCTCCTAACCGACCGCGCCACCGTCGCCACCCGCGCCTTGATGTTAGGAACTGAAATTTCGCTGGAGGCGGAAGCGCCTATCAGCCGCACCGACGGACAATTTGTGTTAGGAACGACCGAAGGCGCGCTCAACATCGCCAGCGCGCCCGCCCTGCTCGCGGAGGTG
>JBIPND010000070.1:0-8777 GCA_044374015.1 Luteolibacter sp.
GCTTCAGCGTTTTCTCCTGAGGCGCTTGCCGGTGAGGCGGGTGGCGATGAGATTCGGGCAGCGGCCTTTCAGGCGGAGTTGCTCGCAGTTTGCCTCGATTTTGATCGACTGCCGGACAGGCTTGAAGCCAAGGCGGCGGGTGACGCAGTCGTTGAGCAGCTCGAGATGGGAATCCTCGAATTCCACCACCCGGCCGCAATCGATGCAAACGAGGTGGTTGTGCGAAGGCTTTTCGAGGAAGTTGGGATCGTAGGTGGTTTGATTGTCGCCAAGGTCGATTTCCCGGAGCAAATCCGCTTCCACCAGCAGGCTGAGAGTGCGGTAAACGGTGGCGCGGGAGGTTTCCGAGTCGAGCTTGCGGGCTCGATCAAACAATTCCTCGGCGGTGAAATGTTCGTCCTTGGAAAACGCCGCCTTGACGATGGTCTCGCGCTGGCCGGTCCGCCGCAGGCCCTTGCGGCGGATGAATTCGTCGAGTCGTTCCTGGATGCTGGCGTCCACCGGAACAACCTAACCCGCCCGCCGACCCACGGGAAGCCGAATTCTTGCCGCTTTATCAGCCGCTCAACCGCCGGTCGATTTGTAGAGTTCGGCGAGCGGCAGTTGCGCATCGATTTGCGGCAGCGGAATGATGGCGTCGATCCCCGATCGCACTTCCACGGCGAATCCGCCTTCGGGCTTGCGGCGATGCAGGACCATGTAGGGAGAGTCGCTGTTTCACGGCGGGCATGGGAGTCATAGCAGAGCCTTCCCATGCTGGCAACCCGCCGCACGGCCCGCGGATTTCAACTTGCGGCCCGCTGGAGTCACGGCGACTCTAGCGGGCGGAAAATTCGTCCGCACCCCTCCAACCCCCTAACTTACCAACCCCCATGGGCATTTTATCCTGGATCCTGCTCGGCCTCGTCGCCGGCGCGCTTGCAAAATTCATCATGCCCGGAAAAGACCCGGGCGGCTGCCTGGTCACCATCATCCTCGGCATTGTCGGGGCGGTGGTGGCGGGCTTCATCGGGACGATGGTCGGGTTCGGCCAAGTTGAATCGTTCGACCTCGGCGGCATCCTGCTGGCGACGATGGGCGCGATCCTCACATTGATCATTTACCGGATGGTCAAAAAATAGCTCTCGAAGCGTGCGCGGAACTCGCCGCGCAATACAGGAATCGACAGCCGCCGGTCCTACGCTAGATTTCCCGCCGAATGACTTTGAAGGAACTCGGCTGGAACGATGATTTGGAAACCGCCATGGCGGCCTATGCCGGCAAGGGCTGGATGCCCGCGCGGCTGATCCGCGAGACGGTGATCAACTACGGGGCGTTCATCAAAGGTGGCGAGGAAATCGACGTGATCCTTTGCGGCCGGGTCTGGCATGAGGCCGCTTGCGATGCGGATTTGCCGGCGGTCGGCGACTGGGTGATGGTCGAGCTGGGCGACGAAAACCAGCCGTCCGTGATCCGCGCCACGCTGCCGCGGCGCACCTGTTTTTCGCGGAAAATGCCGGGCAATAGCAGTCAGGCGCAGGTCATCGGCGCGAACATCGACCTGGTGGCGGTGGTCACCGATGCCGGCCCGGATTTCAACATCCGCCGGATGGAGCGCTACTTCATGCTCATCGGCCGCAGCGGCGCGAAGGCGGTGGTGCTGGTGAACAAATCCGACCTTTTCCCGATCGAGCAAAGCCAGGCCGCCGCCGCGGAAATCGCCGCGTTGTGGGATGGTGCCAGCGTCCACGTCACCAGCGCGGTGAGTGGCCAAGGGCTCAAAGTTCTCAAAAAATACGTCAAAAAGGGCATCACCATGTGCATCGTCGGCTCCAGCGGGGTGGGCAAATCGACCCTGGTGAACCAGCTCTACGGCGAGGACTGGCAGTGGACCAGCGAGGTCAACGAGACCACCGGCAAGGGCCGCCACACCACCACTTCCCGCGAGCTGGTGCCGCTGCGCAACGGCGGCATGCTGATCGACAATCCCGGGATGCGCGAGATCCAGATGTGGACCGACGAGGCCACGCTGCGCGACAGTTTCGCCGACGTCGAGGCTCTAACCGCCGAGTGCAAATTCTCCGATTGCAGTCACCGCAAGGACGCCAAGTGCGCGATCCGCGCCGCCGTCGATGCCGGCACCCTCGATCCGGCGCGGTATGAAAATTTCCTCAACCTCGAAACCGAAATCGCCGCCTTGAGAAAGCGTTCGGAAAAACGCCAGATGGCCGTCGAGCGCTGGGCCAAGCGCAACAGCGTCAAGGCCCGCAACCTCGCCGACCGCATCCAGTTGGAAAGAGACGCGCGCGGCGACGTCTGATACCATTTAGCTTGATCAACTAGGCGTGGAGGTTTCTTCGAACTGTTGAGTTCGGGGCTGTAGGCGGGCAGGGTGATGAGCTTGAGGTTGGCGGGCAGCTCGCCGCCTCCGTTGCGGTGATGGAATCCCGCGCCGTCGCCGATGACCACGTGCATCGCGTCCTCATCGCGCGCAGCAATCTGGTGAAGCAAAGGCACGTCAGCCTCCTCAGGCCGAGTCCGCAGTTGCGGGTTAGTGAGACATCTTCGCATAATTTTTACCGGTGGCGGTGGGACGGCTGGCGTTTTGGATCCAGTTGTTGTCAATCTCCAGGCAGCCATGTTCGAGGTAGCGGTTGAGCCGGTCCCGGATGGCCAAGGTGTCGTCGATGGCGCGGCCCAGTTTGCTCTTGGGCACGACCTGGGGGTGCTGGCGCAGGGCCACGAGTTGGGTTTTGAGCATTTCCAAATGGGTTCGAGCGTTTTCGCGGCGGATGGGTTGGCGCTCCGATGCATTGCCGTGGCTTTGGCGCAGCCCGGTCTTAATTTGATGCAGCTGCTGGATGGTGGCGGTATTTGGCGGCCAGCACGCAGGCGACGCGGCGGGGTGTGGCAGCAAGTCCGAGGGAGGGTGGCGCGGGGGCCTTGAGCGGTGCCGCATCAAGGTCTTCCCGGGAAACGTGGACCGGGCGGACGCTGCGCTCGATGAAGATGACGGCGCGCTGGTAGTCGAAACGGTCGGTGGTCACGCGATCGATCTCGCGAAAGGCGGCCGGGTTGGCTTCGACTTCGGCGGGGATGAGCTGGGTCTCGCGGACCGGGAGATGGGAGATGTCGCGGGGTTTGCGCGGGCCGCGCTTTTTGGCGGCGGGTGGTTCAGCCGCCGGTCCGGGGTCTGCGGAATCGGCGGCGGTGATTTTTTGCGGCATCGGGATCCAGCAGGAGTTCAAGCGGGGCGGCGTCGAGTGTTTCGCTCTTCTTGTCGTAGAGGCGGCGAAGGATCCGTGTCTTCGATCATCCATGGCGCGCTCTTTGCGATCGGTTTCGCAGGCAGGATCTTGTTCCTGACCATCGTCCTGATGACGCAGTTGCTAACATTAAGCAGGCTGGCGGCTTCCAACATGGTCTTGCATGTGCGGGGCTGGGATTTGGAGAACACAGGAATGGCGTTTTTCCTTCGCAGGTTCCTGACCCGGGTTTCATTCCAACTGTTGCCCTTTCCTGTCAGCAGGCCGGCCCGGTTGAGCATGCTCGCGATGTGGCCGTCGTTCCAGCCGGTTGCCAGTTTCCTGACCAGTGCAACCACGGCTTTTTCATTTGAGGGCGTTGTTGCAGACCAAGTTGTAGGGGACTGCGGGTCTGACTTCCAGTTTGACCCATCATGAAGCGCCGTCATTTCCTCTCGACCGGAGCCCTTGCCTTGCGGCCCGCCGCGGTTTCTAGGGACGGTGAGGGAATCCGGAGGTAGTGAATTTCGATTTGGGAGCCGGCGGATTTGGCCCGCGCCATCAGCTTGGCGCAGGTGGTGCCGCTGAGGGTGCTTTCGAGGCCGAAGGACTTGCCTCAATAGCTCTTGAAATACAAGTGCAGTGGCTGTGTGGCAAAGCCGGATTGCTTGTCATTCGATCCGTAAATTCCGGCTTTAGTGCCGGTGTCCCCTTTGGGCTAAAAACAGTTCATTTGATCGGGTGGCGGGAAACGGTGGCCCTGCGATATTCACCCAAACGCCAGATTGATGAAACCCAATTGCCATCCGCCCACCCTCTCTTTGTCATGCGACTGTGGTTGAACTGCCTCGCCTTGCTGCTGGTCACGCAGGGAGTTTCCCCGGCGAGCAGCGAGGACATGGCTCTGGTGAAATCGCGAATGATCGACAGCCAGACCGCCGCCTCGGTTTCCACCAGTGGCGTTTCCTCACTGCGTTCGTCGCTCGCTGCTGATGGCAGCTGGCCGGACATCGATTACACCAGCACCGCGGCGACCAATTGGCCACCTGCGACCCACCTCACCCGCCTGCGCACGCTGGCCCGCGCGCATGCCAAGCCGCAAACCCCGCTCACTGGAGACGCGTCGCTGCTGGCTGACATCCAGCTCGCCTTCGACGCCTGGATTTCCCGCGATCCTGTTAGCAGCAATTGGTATTTCAACCAAATCAACGCGCCACAACTCCTCGGCGAGAGCATGCTCTTGGTCGAAGCCCCCCTCGACGCGCCAAGAATGAGCGCCGGCCTCGACCGCATTTCCCGCGCTTACGTCCCACGCACCACCAACACCGGCACCAACACCGGTGCCAACCGGATCGACCGCGCCTACGCCAGTCTCATGCGCGGCCTGCTCGCAGGCGATCTCGCACTCGTCACCGAATCCTTCCTCGCCATCGGCGACACCATCCTCGTCACCACGGCGGAGGGCGTGCAACCGGACCAAGCATATCACCAACACGGCGCGCAGCTTCACATCCAAGGCTATGGTTTTGTCTTTCTCTCCGGCACGCTGCGCTATGCCGACTGGGCGAGAGCTACGGTTTTCGCCTTCGACCCGCTGCAAATCCGCGTTCTGATCGATTTCCTTTTGGACGGAGTTCAATGGTTTATCCGTGGCGACACCTTGGATTTCACGGCGGCGGGCCGCGGGCTCACGCGCGCCGGCCAAGCCAGCACCGCGGCGGGCTATCAGAATTTTCTCACTGCCGCACTCGCCATCGGCGGCGGCTACCGGTTGGCGGAGCTGCAAACATTCTCGCAGCGCCTGGTGGCGGATGTCGCGGCCGGCACCGCCTCGCCAGCCACCGCGCACACTGGCCACCGGCATTTCTGGCGCTCGGATTCCACGACCCACCACCGGCCGGGCTTCTCGACATTCCTGAAATTCTCCTCCACCCGCACGCTCCAGCCGGAGTCAGGAAATGGCGAGGGCCTGAAAAACCTCCACCTCGCCGATGGCGTCACCCTGATCCAGCGCCATGGCAACGAATCTGATGATATCATGCCGGTCTGGAATTGGCGCGCGCTGCCCGGAACCACCACCGAACAAGGAACCTACTCGCTCAAACCCGCCAAAGAATGGGGCGTCGCCGGCACCAGCACCCATGCCGGCGGCGTGAGCGATGGAAATGACGGCAGTGTCGCTTTCCGCTACGAACGCTTGGGCGTTGCCGCGCTGAAATCCTGGTTTTTCCTCGGCGACCGGATGATCGCGCTCGGTGCCGGGATCCAAGCCCCCGCCGCGACATTTCCCGTCCTCACCACCGTCAACCAATGCCTCCTCAAAGGCCCGGTCACCCGCGGGCCAATCGGCGGCGAGGCGGTGATTCATGGCAGTGGCGCACTCGGTGTCCCGCAGCTCCGGTGGGTCCACCACGATGGCATCGGTTACTTTTTCCCGACTCCTCCCGCGAGCGCCATTGTCACCGCCGAGACCCGCAGCGGAAGCTGGCAGGAAATCAACACGACCCAGTCATCCGCCCCGGTCAGCCGCGCTGTTTTCTCCCTGCAAATCGATCATGGCAGCGCGGTCTCCAACGACTCCTACGCCTACGTCGTCGCACCCGCAGCCACTGCCGCGGAAATGCCAGACTCCCCCGCCTTCAACATCGGCATCATCCGCAACGACGTCATCGCCCAAGCCGTGAGCGATGCCGCCGCCGGAGTGACCGCCGCGAATTTCTGGCAACCCGGCACCGCCGCAGGCATCTCCGCGAGCGCCGCCGCTTGTGTCTTGCTGCGCCAGAACGCGGAATTTCTCGAGCTTTCCCTCTCCGATCCCACCCAGGCGAACTCCGGCGAGCTCATCATCGAACTCGACCGCCCGGCCGCCGGGCTGCTTCACGCCGATACCTCCATCACCGTCGAGCAAGTCACACCCACACTCCGCCTGCGCGCCTCCATGGCCGATTCCTCCGGCCGCAGCCTGCACGCCCGCTTTTTCCTCCGCCCGCACGCTTTCGAAGCAAGGGATATCCCCGCGTCGGCGGATGCGTTTACCCACGACGCGAATCCTAACACTTCTTACGGCACCAGCTCATCCCTTACCACGAAACTCCTCAGCAATCCCGGCTTAAACCGGCTCGCCTTTCTCCGCTTCGACCTATCCACTCTCGAAACTTTGCCCGTTTCCGCGGCGGTTCACCTTCATCCCACGCTCAGCCAAGGCCCCGGCATCCACGGCCTCCATCCGCTCCAGCCGGGAAACTGGACCGAGACCAGCCTCACTTGGAACACCCGCCCGCAGCCAGCAGGCCCGCCGCTGGCACTCTGGGTCCCCGCGGTCGGAACTCCCGCCCACATCGACCTAACATCTATGCTCGCCGCCACGCCACAGCCCGGCCTCATCGAGCTTGCACTCGCTCCGCAGACCCGGATGCAGGACGGATTGGTCAACTACGCCGCGCGCGAGAACTCCACCCCCGAGCTGCGGCCCGTCATCCGCGTCATGCTGCCGCGCGCCGAACTCGACATCTGGCGCATCGAATCCTTCGGCACCTTGGCGGACGCCCCGGAAACCGCAGGCAACTCCGCCGACCCCGATGGCGACGGCCTTCCCAACGCGATCGAGTTCGTGCTCGGCACCCAGCCCAATCCCGCCCTGCCGGATTCCGAGTCCTCCGCCCACCGCCCCACCGGCCGCATCGATGACGGCCGTTTCATCTTCTCCTTCCGCCGCAGCCACGCTTCGCATTCGAATGACGTTTTCGTCGAGACCTCCGTCGATCTTGTGAACTGGCAGCGGGTTTCCGATGGTGAAATTGACGCCGCCATCCACCAGAAGCCCGAGCCCGGCCTTGCCGCCTTCGACCGCGTCGAGGTCTCGCTGCCACTGGAAAACAACCCGGCAGCCCGGCGCTTCATGCGCCTCGGCGTCCGCTGAATCCGCGGAAACAAAAACAGTTCATTTGTGCGGGTAGCCGCAACAGCGGATTCTGCAATGATGTTTACCGTAATCTCTGAAATCAAAAAGCCCATGAAATCCAAATTGATTCGTCTCACACCGTTGTTGTTGATCCATATCGCCCACGCCGCAGACATTGTGTGGGATGCCGGTCCGCTTGGGACGGGAACCGATTGGACCCTTGATGAGAACTGGGTCGGCAATGTGGCTCCGGTGAACAACGCTTCCACTGACAATGCCTTCTTCACCACACTCACCGCCGGACAGCCGACGCTCGATGTCGCCCGATCCGTTGCAGGCGTGGAGTTGAACACCGCGCCAGGCGGATGGACGCTTGGGGGAACCGGAACGCTGACCCTGGGCGCGAAGGGCATTGATGCGGCGATCCTTGAAAACGGCACCAACACCATCAGCGTCGCGAACATTGTGATGGCCTCTGCCAGCTCGGCCAACTGGGCCCTGTCGGTATCTGCGAATACCTTCACCCAGCCGACCATCACCAACATTTCCAGCAACATCCAGGTTCACCCAAGCGCCCAACTTCAGTTTCAAAGTCCAAGGGGCAGCACGGGTGGAACCGGCACCGTGAGCTTGAGCGGTACGATCTCGAATACCACCGGTGAACTGACGTCGGGCCAGGTCAAATACCTCGGAGGCAGCGCTGCTAGGAACACATTCAACGTCACAGGGCCTAACGGCTATACAGGCAATACCCTCGTTTCTCAGGCGGTGGTCAATTTCAACTCCCTTGCGAACGATGGGTCCCCGAGTGCTCTCGGACAATCAGGCTTTATCAACGTTACGGAAAACACCAGTTTCTCCACGCTCGTCTTCAACGGCGCCAGCCCCGCCACTACGGATCGGCGGCTCACCATCGGTTTGAGCTTCGCAGGAAATGCCGGTGCCGCAACCGTGACCAACAATGCCACGGATCCGCTCAACACCCTGTCCTTCACCGGCAGCAGTTCCATCATCAACGGAGGATCAGGAAACCGCCAGTTTGTCCTGAACGGTTCCAACACCGGCAACAATACGTTCGCGCAATCCATCGACAACGCTACCAGTGGTGTCACCATTTTCAGCAAACAAAACGCCGGACGCTGGCTGCTCACCCATGCGGGTAGCAACTACACCGGTGCCACCACCCTGGCAGGTGGTTTTCTTGGCGTCGTCAAACTCGCGGACGGTGGTTTGCCCTCCAGCATCGGCGCATCCACCAACGCCACCACCAATCTGGTCTTCAGCGGCGGAGAACTCACTTACAATGGCACCGGAGATTCCACCGACCGCCTGATGACTTTCACCGCAGGCGGCTCCATTCGCAACAATGGATCGGACGCGCTTGCGTTCACCAACACCGACCCGATCGCCCATACCAACCCCAGTAGCGGACGTGTGGTGGTATTTGGAGGGAACTATGCGGGTGTGAATACCTTCTCTCCCCTCATCGGCCCCACCGGCGGCTCGGGCACGGTCGGAGTCCGTTTTGAAAACACCACCATCTGGGAACTCACCGGCACCAATACCTACACCGGCGTGACAACCATCAACTTCGGAGCCAGGGCCCAAATCACCTCGGACGCCAATCTGGGAGAGGCCACTGGAACCGGTCA
>JBIPND010000071.1:0-8718 GCA_044374015.1 Luteolibacter sp.
ATGCGCAAATGCGCGTGCAAGCGCGCGTCGCGGCGGGCGGTGACGTATTCCTCATGGCGCTCGCTGATGCGGACGAGTCGCGCGTGCTGGTCGTGCATTTTTTCCAGTCGCTCCTGCGCCCGGCGGTGGGCATCGACGCTGGCGCGCACGGCTTTCACGTCCGGCAGGCCCGGCTCTAGCAAGTAGTCGCGAATGAATTTTTCGAACGACTCGACCGGCTGGAAGGCCATCGAGTTCGGCAGGGTTTTGTTCATCTGCACGCGATCGAACCCGAGGTGGCTGCGCGAGCCCATTTCATCGAGATACGATGCCTGCCTATCAAAAACCTCGCCGCCAAGATCGCGTTTCACGTGGACGCGGAATTCCTCCTCGGACATGAACGCGACCGCGTCGGGATCGAGTTCCGCACTGAGGAAATCCTCGCGCTCGAGGCGGTTGGGAATGGTGAACCACAGCGTGCGCGCCTTGGCGGTCGGGCCTTCGAACTCGATGCGCGCACCCCAGGTTTCGCGGCGCGGGCTTTCCTCGCCTTTTGCCAGCGGCCAGACGAATTCCAAACCTGCTAGTGTGACGCCGGACGGGCGAAGGTAGCGTTCCTGGCCGTCGTTGCCCTGGGTGTTCGTATCGCACAAACAGTAGCCGCGCAGCGAGCGGCCGCTGCCCGCTCCGGCGGCGGCCTTGTTGAAACGGCTGAGCGATTCGCCGAGCATCACAAACTGGATGAGGTCGAGCAGCACGCTTTTCCCCGAGCCGTTAGCCCCGGTGATGAGCGAAAGCCCGGCGACGTCGATGAAGCGGCGGTAGCCATACCAGTTGATGGCGAGGATGCGGCTGAGGTGGACGCGGGTGGGCATTTCAGGCTTCGGCTGCGGGTTGATAGAGGGCGGCACGGGCAAGGCAGGATTCAAGGCTGTCAAAAGGAATCACGCGCGGCAGGCTGGGCAGAATTTCGATGAGCGTCTCGCCGAGCTGGAGCGCGCCTTCGGGCTTGTGCGTGCGGATTAGGCGGTGGCGTTTCAAGCGGCCTAGCAGCGAGTCGAGGTGGGTTTTTTCCGGCGGCTCGATTTTGTCGAAGGTGTTGCGGAAACGCGTCCACAAGTCATCGACCGTTAGAATAACGGCGCTGCTGGCTTCGTTGGTGCGGTGGTCGTCCCAGACGCGCCACAGGACTAGCAGAAGCAACGTTTCATCCTTGGTGAACTGCGCGAGCAAATGGCAGGCTTCGGGCCGCGGGCGGGCTTGGAGGATGAAGAAATCGTCGTCGATGATCAGCTCCAGCCCGAGCGGCGCGAGGTAGTCCCTGAGGTGTTCCTGATAGTGATCGCGGGCGAGCAGGAAGTGATCGCGCCCCGCGCCGCTGCTGCCGAGCAAGGTGCCGCGGCCGATGAGCTCGGCGAGGATTTCGCGGATCGCCGGGCGGTCGTCGTCAGGGACGGCGGGCCAGAAGCGGGGCCAGTTGGGGTCGGACATGGGTGGGTAAATGCTGAAAAACTGAAAACTGAAAGCTGAAATGATTTATAGCCTTTGGATCTGGAAGCGCTCGACGTTCCAGCCGGCGTGGGGGTCGGCGGGGATTTTTTCCGGAGTGAGGCCGGTGGTTTTGCCGGGGCCGTCGATGGTCCATTTGACGCGTTGGCCGTCGGCGGTGACGGCGTGCTCGTAGGCGGCGATGGCGAGCAGATCGAGCATTTCATCGAGGTCGGCGGCGGCGAAATCCGAGGTCATGACGACGCTGGATCTTTCCGGCAATAAGCGGGCAACGAGGCGGGCGGCACGTTGGGGTGTTAGGGCGAGGCGTTGGCGTTCGCGGAGGGCGGCGAGCGTTTCCTCGGCGGTCTCGTCGCGGCCGCCAGAGTCGCTGCCGAAGGTGAGGTCGGCGGGCGCTTTGACGCGACGGGTGCGGGCGAGCGACTCGCTGCCGAAGAAAAATTTCACCTCGGGAACGAGCGGCGCGAAGTCCGCCTCGGCGTCGCGCATGGCGGCGAGGCGGGTGCCTTCGTGGGCGGCGTTGATGGCATCGCAGTAGTTTTTTACGATTTCCGGGCGGCGGCCGCGGAGCTCGGTTTGATAGCGGTAGCGTTGTTGGGAAAGCTGGTTGAACGAGGCCATCCGGGCGTCGATCGCATCGGCGACGAGGCGGATGGCGGAGAGCCGGTGTTCGAGATCGCGCAGGGCTTTTTCCGCACGGTGATAGGCTTCGTTTTCGTCCCAGTGATAGTGGGCGGCGAGACCTTCTGCGAGACGCTCTTTGACTAACGGATCGTCGCGGCGGTCGGCGATATAAGAACGCAAGACCTGGAGCCGGGGCAGCAGGCCGTTTCTACGAAGGGCATCGTAGCAAACCATGTGTTGGCCGGCACCGAACTCAGCGTAGAGCAGCCGCAAGGTTTCCGCCGGGGAGTCGCTGAGGCGCTGGCGGCGGTCGAAGAGCGAGATGAGTTTTTCCACGCCGTGGAGCTGGATGATCGCGCTTTCGAGGCGGGCGTTGCAGTCGGTGACGGTGCTGCGGATTTCGTCCGACTCCTGCAGGCGCGGGTCGAGGATGTTTGGGCGTTCGAGGGTTTCGCAGACGCCGCGGACGGTGTCGGCGAAGGTTTTGAGCTCGGCGATTTCGTCCTCGGCAAGCTCGCGCAGCAGCCGGAGCAGCGGGCGGAGGCCGGGAGAAACGAGCGCCCAGCGTTCGTGCAGGCCGAGTTGCTGGTCTTCGAGCCAGCGGGAATCGCAGAGGCGGTTGAAAAACTGGCCGGCGCGCTGGCGGGCGTCGCGGAGGGTCGCGCCCTCGTCGTCGCCGAGCACGATGTCGGGATGGGAAGCGAGAATTTCGCGGATCAGGGCGATCGCCTCGGCGTGGGGAATCCGCCCGGCCTCGCCCGCGACGTCGGCGAGGCGTTCCGCACAATCGACGTAAATCGCCGCCGACGGCCGGGTCAGCGGACGGAAAAAGTCCCGCGAGACGGAGGCGAGGAGTTTTTCACTGAGATTCGGCGGAGACATGCGGCGGGCGGCAGTCTAGTGCGCCTGCTTGCGGCAACCCAAGCCCGAAATCCCCAGTCGGACGGAAATTGAAGTGGCATCCCGCACCCGGCACGACGGCTCGACATCCCGCCATCGGGATGACACGTTGCGGCATGGCTGGCCTTTTCGATGGACCACTCACGGCGACTGATTCCGCCGGCGTGCATGCGCGCAGCCCGTCTGAGGAAAAAGTCGCGCTATTCCGCTCGTTGTTTCGCGGGCGCGAGGATGTCTATCCGCGCCGATTCGAGAGCCAGAAGACCGGCCGCGCCGGATACGCCCCGGCCTGCGGCAACGAATGGGTCCGCGGCATCTGTGAGAAACCCCGGATCAAGTGCGGTGACTGCCCGCACCGCGCGTTCCTGCCGGTGACCGATGAAGTTATCCGCTGGCATCTATCAGGGAAAGACAAGGTCGGACAGGAATTCATCGCCGGAGTCTATCCGATGCTTGCGGATGAGACCTGTTATTTCCTCGCCATGGATTTCGACAAGGAATCCTGGCGGGATGACGTGCGAGCGGTGATGGAAACCTGCAGCATCCTACAAATCCCGGCCGCGCTCGAACGTTCGCGCTCCGGCAATGGCGGCCACGTCTGGTCGTTCTTCACCGAAGCCGTTCCCGCCACACTCGCCCGCAAGCTCGGCTCGTTCATCCTAACGAAAACCATGGAGCGTCGGCCCGAACTCGGACTTGCATCCTACGACCGGCTCTTTCCCAACCAGGACACGCTACCCAAGGGCGGCTTCGGCAATCTGATCGCCCTGCCGATGCAGAAGGGCCCGCGGGAAAAGCGCAACAGCGTGTTCCTCGATGAATCGCTCACGCCCTATCCAGATCCGTGGGAGTTTCTCTCTTCCATCCAACGGCTGTCCCGTGACCGCATCGAATCGATCACGCAGGACGCGGAAAGTCGTGGCAGCGTGGTCGGTGTGCGATTCGTTCTATCAGCCGATGACGAGCCGGAACCATGGAACGCCCTGCCATCGCGGCGGCATCGCGAGCCACCGATCCAGGGTCCTTTGCCAAAAGAAATCGAGATGGTGCTCGGTGATTTGGTTTATCTGGCAAAAGAGTCCCTGCCGCCCGCCTTACGAAACCGCCTGCTGCGCCTCGCCGCCTTCCAAAACCCGGAGTTCTACCGAGCCCAGGCCATGCGGCTCTCGACCTACGACAAACCTCGTATCATCGGCTGCGGAGAGGACCTTCCCGCGCACCTTGGTCTGCCACGCGGCTGCCTGGAGGAAATTCTCGCGCTCTTCGCCGGGTTGAAAATCAAACCGCTGATCCGCGACCAGCGCGTGACCGGAACCCCGCTCGATTTGCATTTCACCGGCACCCTCCGCCCGGAACAGGAAACCGCCGCCACCGCGATGCTCGCGCACGACACCGGCGTGCTGTCCGCCACCACCGCCTTCGGCAAAACCGTGCTCGCCGCCCACCTCATCGCCGCCCGCGGGGTGAACACGCTGATCCTGGTCCATCGCCAGCAGCTGCTAGAACAATGGATCGAGCGCCTCGCCTCATTCCTCGGTCTACCCGCCAAATCCATCGGCCGCCTCGGCGGCGGGCACAAGAAACTCACCGGTGGAATCGACGTTGCCCTCATCCAAAGCCTCGTCCGCAAAGGCGTCGTCGATGACCGGGTGGCGGACTACGGGCATCTAATCATTGACGAATGCCACCATCTATCAGCCCACAGTTTCGAGCTGGTGGCGCGCCGCGCCAAGGCGCGCTTCGTGCTCGGGCTTTCCGCCACCGTGGCGCGCAAGGATGGACATCATCCGATCATCTTCATGCAGTGCGGCCCAGTCCGCCACCGGGTGGATGCCAAACAACAGGCGGATGCCCGACCGTTTTCCCATCACGTCATCGTCCGCCCGACCGGCCTTCGCTCCGCCTCCGAACCGGACCCCGACCGCCGCCTCGAATACCAGCACCTCTGCGCGGAAATCATCCGCTCGGAGCCGCGCAACCACATGATCCGCGACGATGTGGCCGCCGCCCTGCGCGAAGGCCGCTCGCCGCTGGTCCTAACTGAACGTACCGAACACGTGGCGGTCCTCGCGGATTTGATCCGCCCACACGCCCCGCACCTGATCATCCTGCAAGGCGGCATGGGCCGGAAATCCCTGCATGAGGCGATTGCCCAGCTCGCCGCCGTTCCGGAAAACGAAAGCCGCGTCGTCATCGCCACCGGCAAATTCGTCGGCGAAGGCTTCGACGACTCGCGGCTCGACGACGGCAAACGCGAAGTCCGAGTCCACGACTACGCCGACCTCGACATCCCGATGCTCTCCCGGATGTTCGACAAACGCTGCGCCGGTTACGAGGCCGTCGGCTACACCATTCTGTTACCGGCCAGCGCCCTGCCCGGTTGGCCCAGCGAGGTTCCGCTTCCCATCGACCCGGAATGGAAAAAGGACTACGCCACCAGCGTCCGCCGCCTGATCCGCGATGGCGTGGACGCTCCTCTCGGAAACCTGTTCGTCACCGCAACCCGCCCTAACAACGACCACGCACGCGCCCGCAGCGCCTCCGAGGCCTTCCTTTTCCAACGCCTCGAATCCCTGCCGGAAACCACCGGCCTGTTCCGCCTCAATGCGAAACTGCCGATTCCCTTCGACGGCTGGAGCGAGATGGAAATCGACCTGTTTTGCGCCGGATTCAAGCTCGCCATCGAGATCGACGGGCCACAACATCTATCCGATTCCGCCGCCTATCGCAGTGACCGGCGCAAGGACGCCCTGCTTCAGGAAAACGGCTGCCATGTCCTTCGTTTCCTCGCCGAAGACCTCGGAAAACATCTGGACGCCACGCTTGATGCCATCCTCCGGGCCATCGCCCATCTTCGGCGGTAAAGCGATAGCCGGCACGAAACCGACATGCCGTTGATTTAGTGCCGGAATGGAGAGATTCGCACATGATCCGCTAGCGGATCGACGAATAAACACAAACTTAGCGGCGGCGACGCAGCAAGACGACCGTCCCAAGCATCCCGAGAAGCCCGGCGGACGGCTCCGGGATGACTTCCCACTGCCCGATGACTCCTCCCTGCGACGCCAGATATCCCAGGTGGACATCTCCCGTGGTTCCCACGCCCGGCAAATGCGTGAACCCCGCCATGTTGACCACCGACGAGCCGGTGAATGGAGCCTCGGTGGCGAGAAGATTCTGATCATCGGCCGAAAGCACTGAGTGATAGATGCTCAGATCCACTCCGGCGACGACGGCCGCATTGTTGAACACAAAGGTGACCATTTCATTGAATGGAGAATTGGCCCCGCGTGATTTCCAATCCCCGCTGATTCCCAAGCCTGCAAGGATGGACTCGTTTTGAGTGAAGAAGTTCCTCAGCGAGATCCCGCCGCCGAAATCCACAACGAGATTCCCCGCGATCAGGGAGTTGTTAGCGACGCTGGTGAAGACGACGGAGGACGGATTGCTGATGTCGATCGTGAGGACGACCGCGCCTTGGACGGAGGCGGCGGCAAGCAAGGTGAGGATGGGTGCGAGCAATTTAGATTTCATGCGCAACGACTCGAAATCCAGCTGGAAGTAAATGTCAATGAATGACAACAATTCTGAAATGTTTGCAGGGTTTCCAAACGATTTGCTCACTGTCATCCTTCGGCGGAATCGATCAGGAATCAGGCACGAAATCAACATCCTGGTGATTTCGTGCCGAAATAAATCGAAATTTATGAGGCACGAGATTGACATCATGTCGATTTCGTGCCAGAAATCTCCTTGAAGTTTCCGGCACTAGATCGACATGGATGAATTCATCGGGAGAAAACAACAGCGCCTGGAGTTCGCGGAACTGCTGACGAGAAAGAAGGCGTCCCTGGTCACTTGCCAAGGGCGCCGACGCATCGGGAAGAGTCGTTTGATCGAGCACTGCGCCGGTTCCGCGGAGCACTATCTCTCATTCAGCGGCCTGCCACCGCGCGATGGCATCGCCCGGGAAAACCAGCTTGAGGCGTTTGCGGACCGGCTTGCCAAACAAACCGCCGCCCCACGTGTCGCTCTGGATGGCTGGCCCACAGCATTCCAACTTTTGGCGAGCCAACTGCCGGTGAAGGGCACGGTCGTGGTGCTGTTCGATGAAATTTCCTGGATGGCCATCGGCGACAAGGATTTCGCCGGTCATCTGAAAACGGCGTGGGATCAGGACTTTTCAAAGCGCCCCGGATTGACCCTGGTCTTGTGCGGATCGGTTTCTTCGTGGATCGAGGACAACATCCTCAACAGCACGGGTTTTGTCGGTCGCTGCAGTTGGCAATTCCACCTGAAACCACTCCCACTCGCCGACTGCACGGCCTTCTGGGGCAAACGCGCCGGGCGGGTCAGTCCGGCAGAGAAATGGCGGATGCTGTCAGTGACCGGCGGGGTGCCCGGCTACTTGGAACAAATCATGCCATCCCGCAGCGCCGAGGAAAACATCGAGCGGCTTTGCTTCAACCAAGGCGGCATGCTGTTCCACGAGTTCGAGCGCATTTTCCATGACATCTTCACCCGCCGCGCCGCCACCTGCCGGGACATCGTGGGCACCCTGGTGAGCGGTCCCAAGACCTTGTTGGAAATCAGCAACGCCCTGAACCGCGAACGCGGCGGCAGCCTGGGCGACGCGCTAACAGACCTGGAACTGGCAGGCTTCATCCGCAAGGAGCGCTTCTTCGATCCTGCTACGGGAAAGACCCGCCCGCGCGACCACCACTACCGGATCGCCGACAATTATCTCCGTTTCTATCTCAAATACATCGCCCCGGCCCGCGAGCAGGTGATCAAGGGAATCTATCAGCGAGTGCCGATCGAACTGCTGGAGGCCTGGGACACGATCATGGGCTATCAGTTCGAGACCCTCGTCCTGGACAGCCTGGACGAAGTGTTCGAGCGCCTCGGCTTGAAGAACCGCGCGGTCCTCAACGCCGGCCCCTACGCCCAGGGGACAACCTTGCGCCAGCAAGCCTGCCAGATCGACCTGCTCATCCGCACCCGGCAAGCCGTCTATGTCGGTGAAATGAAATTCCGCCGCAACATCGGCCCCGAAGTGATCGGCGAGGTCCGCGAAAAGGTCGCCCGCCTCAAGTTGCCGAAATCCCAATCCGTCCGCACCATCCTCATCCACTCCGGCGAACTCGATCCCACCATCGAGCCGTCCGACTACTTTGATTTCATCATCAACGCGGATGAGTGGGTGGCGTGATCATCGGCGTGCAATCAAGTAATTGAAAGATCCCCGCATCGAACTCCTCACGAGATTTATCTTCGAGTTGCCCGAGGAGTTTGCTCCGGCACTTCTTCCGTTCCTGCCGAAGTTCCACCACGCGCTGCTGGATCTCACCCACTTCGATCCGGCGACCGGGGAGGAGGACACGCGAATGCAGAATGTCCTCCAACTCATGAAGCTCGCCAGGCAGAAGGCACTGCTGTTGCGCTGGAATTTCTGGGTCAAGCGATCAGTTCCTGCGAAGAACTGGGAACCTTGGAAATCGCTGAGCTGGAAAATCGCCATGCGAGCCTCCACCGGGAATATGAAGTCCGGTTCAAACGCTGATCGCCCATGCAATCATCATCAGATTGAGGGCTTGATCGCGCACTTTTCCGGCGGGCAGCCGGTCCATGAAGTGAGGAAATCCATGGCAAAACCTAGCAGAAAATCATAAATTCCCAACAACGGTGGGAGTTTGGTTTTCTAAT
>JBIPND010000072.1:0-8685 GCA_044374015.1 Luteolibacter sp.
AGGATGAAGACGAAGACCACGTTGGGCACGAAGAAGTCGCGGGCGAGGAAGAACTCGGACATGCCGAAGACGATCTTGGAGATCAGCGGCAACTCGGAGTCGGTGCTGCTGAACATTTCCTTGAACTTCGGCACGATGAAAATCATCAGGAAGACCAGGATGGCGACGGCGATGAACATCACGATCACCGGATAGACCATCGCGGAAACGATCTTGTTTTTGAGCTTCTGGGCTTTTTCCTGATATTCGGCGAGACGGTTGAGGACGATTTCAAGCACACCGCCGAGTTCGCCGGCCTTGACCATGTTGACGTAGAGCTTGTTGAAGATCTTCGGGTGCTGGGCGAGCGATTCCGAGAAGGTCGAGCCGCCCTGCACGTTTTCGGCCAGCGCGCTGACGGTGGCGCGGAGGGTCGGATTGGGCTCCTGTTTTTCCAAAACGGTGAGGCTGCGGAGCAACGGCAGGCCGGAGTCGATGAGGGTCGCCAGCTGGCGGGTGAAAATCATCAGGCTCTTCGGCTTGATGCGGCCGCCGGTGTGGCCTTTGGCGACGGCTTTGCCCTTGGCCTTGCCTTTGGCGGCTTTGGCCGGAGCGGCCTTGCCTTTTTTCCCCTTGCCCTCCTCGTTGATCTGGGTGGGGTAGAGCCCCTTGGTGCGAAGCTGTTGGATCGCTTCGGCCTCGGTGGTGGCGGAAACGGTGCCGGTGGTCTGCTCACCTTTGGCGTCAAGTGCGGAGTATTGGAAGTTGGCCATGGGGATAACGGGTTTTTTGGAGGTTTAAAGAATCGGTGTAAAGAACGTAAGTGGGTCGGGGAATGAAATCGGCTGGGGGATCAGGTGTATTTGAGCACTTCCTCGATGGTGGTATATCCCATGTAAATATTGCGCAGGCCGTCTTCGCGCAGCGTGTTCATGCCGAGTTCGACGGCTTTTTGTTTGAGCACCACCGACGGGGCGCGGGCGGTGATCAGCTCGCGGATGGGATCGGTGATGTTGAGCAGCTCGTAAAGTCCGCGGCGGCCGCGGTAGCCGCTTTGGCCGCAGGCGTCGCAGCCGGCACCGGTGAAGAATTGTTTGTCGCCGAGTTCGTGGGCGGAAATGTCGAGCTGGTTGAGGATCGACTCGTTGGGTTCGTAGGGAGCTTTGCACTCCTTGCAAATGGTCCGGACCAGGCGCTGGGCGAGAATCCCTTCGAGTGAGGCGGAAACGAGGAACGGCTCGCAGCCCATGTCGACGAGACGGGTGACAGCGCCCGGCGCATCGTTGGTGTGGAGGGTGGAGAGCACCAAGTGACCGGTGAGGGCGGCTTGAATGCCGATGGTGGCGGTCTCCTTGTCGCGCATTTCCCCGATCATGATGCGGTCCGGATCCTGACGCAGGAAGGCGCGGAGGACGCGCGGGAAATCGAGGCCGATGGCTTCGTTGATCGGGATTTGGATGATGCCGTCGATGTCGTATTCGACCGGATCTTCGGCGGTGAGGAGTTTCGCATCGATGGTGTTGATGCGGCGGAGCGCGGCGTAAAGGGTGGTGGTTTTGCCCGCGCCGGTGGGGCCGGTGACGATGAAGATGCCGTTGGGCTTTTCAATCGTGTCGGTGATGTAGTTGTAGATGTGGTCGGTGAGGCCGAGGTTTTCCAGCGAGAGGTTGACCGACGAGCGGTCGAGCACCCGCAGCACGATCGATTCGCCGTGGTGGGTGGGCAGCGAGGAAACACGCATGTCCACCTGCTTGTCGCCGACCTGTTTGACGATCCGTCCGTCCTGGGGAACGCGCCGCTCGGCGATGTTCATGTTGGACATGACCTTGATCCGGGAAAGGATGGGCAGCGCGAGATGGACCGGCGGCGGGGCCATTTCATAAAGCGCGCCGTCCACCCGGTAGCGGATTTTGAAGTCCTTTTCGAAAGGCTCGAAATGAATGTCCGAGGCCTTTTCCTTAATGGCTTGGTAGAGAACGAGATCGACGTAGCGGATGATGGGCGCGGAGTTGGCTTCCGATTCGAGGTCGGCGGCATTCAGGGAATCGCCGCCGCCACCGATTTCGAGCTGGCTGAGGATGTCTTCCATCGCCTTGCCTTCGCCGCCGTAGCATTCGTTGATTTTGGATTCGACGAGGTAGTCAGGTGCGACGACCACGTTGATTTCGCGGCCGAGGGCGAAGCGCAGGTCTTCGGGAGTTTGCGGGTTGAGCGGATCGACGAGCGCGACGTAGAGGCCGGTTTCATCGAAATTGACTGGCAGCGCGCCATGCAGGCGGGCGGTGCCGGCGGGGACCAGCGCGAGCAGGGCTTCCGGCGGTGTCCAGTTCCGGAGATCGACCATGCTGGCGCCGAGTTCGGAGGCCACCACCGGCCAAATGTCATCGCGGTGCTGGATGACTTGGAAGTCGGCGAGGATTTCGGCGATCTCCTTGCCGCTGTGACCGACTTCCGCGAGGATGTCTTGGGCGAGCGCGGCATCGATGAGGCCGCGCGATTGGAAGAGTTCGATGATCTGTTGATTGTCCATGGGACGGGGAAGCGGAAGGGTTTACGAAAGTGAACGAAGGTGGAAAAACTCAATCGAAGTCGGACATGGTGGCGTGAACCACCTCGCCGCCGGAGGTGAGGCCGGAGAGCACCTTGCGGATGCCGTCCTCGCGGAGGGTGCGCATGCCGAGCTCGCGGGCGCGGCGGCGGAGTTGGGTGGTGGTGAGGCCGGTGTTGATCATGCCGCGCACTTCGTCGTCGATCAGGAAGATTTCGAAAATCCCCATCCGGCCTTTGAAACCGTTGCCGCGGCATTTTTCACAGCCGACAGGGCCGAAGATGGTGGCCTCGGTCATGCGCGAGGAATCCAGCGTGAGGGCGCGCATTTCCTTGTCGGTCAACACGGCGGGCGCTTTGCAAATCGGGCAGAGCTTGCGGACCAGTCGCTGGGCGAGCACCGCGCGGACCGCCGAAGCGATCAGGAACGGCTTCACCCCGATGTCGGCGAGACGGGCGACGGCCGATGGCGCGTCGTTGGTGTGGAGCGTGGAGAACACCAAGTGACCGGTGAGGGAGGCGTTGATCGCGATGTTCGCGGTCTCCGCATCCCGGATTTCCCCGATCATGATGATGTTCGGCGCTTGGCGGAGCATCGCACGCAGCGCCGCGGCGAAGGTCATGCCGATGTCGGTCTTGACCATGACCTGGTTGATGCCGGGAAGCTCATATTCGACCGGGTCTTCCACGGTGATGATCTTTTTGTCCGGCTTGTTGATGACGTTGAGACAGGCGTAAAGTGTGGTGGTTTTTCCCGAACCGGTCGGGCCGGTGACCAGCAAAATGCCGTCCGGCAGGCCGAGCAGTTGCTCGAAGACCAATTGGTCGTCGGAGAAGAAACCGAGCTCGGGTAGGCCGAGCAGCAGCGCGGTTTTATCCAGAATCCGCATGACGATCGACTCGCCGTGATTGGACGGAACGGAAGAGACCCGCAAGTCCACCTCTTTGTCGCCCATCTTGAGCTGGATCCGGCCGTCCTGGGGAAGGCGCTTTTCCGCGATCGACATGGTGCCGCTCATCACCTTCAAACGGGCGATGATGGCGGGAAGGAGTTTCTTCGGGTGGGTATCGACGTGGACCAGCTTGCCATCGAGGCGGTAGCGGATGCGCACCGAGGTTTCGAGCGGCTCGATGTGAATGTCGGAGGCGCGCAGGCGGAAGGCCTCGGTGAGCGTTTGCATCACCAGCCGGATGATTGGCGCATCGTCGCCAGCGCCGGCCTCAGAATCGCCGGTGGTGACGGAAAATCCTTCAGGTCCGCCGGAGCCGCCTTCGTTGGAATGGTAAAACTGGCGGAGGTGGTCCTGGATGTCCTGCTGCGTGACGCAAACCAGATTCAATTCGCGCCCGATCACGTGGGGAAGGCTGTCGAGGGACTCGAAATCCAAGGGGTCCGCGAGAGCGATCGTCAGCGACAGGCCTTCGTCCTGGAGGGGAATCACCCGGTAGCGTTTCACAATGTCTTCGGAAACCGTCTGGGTGACCGTGGGATCGATGGTGATGTCAGAAAGCCGGATGAACGGAATGCCCGCGTTGGCCGCCAGGGTTTTCGCCACGTCCTCTTGAGTCAGGGCCGTATGCGCGAACAAATGCTCGATGATGGTTTCCCCTCCCGAAAGGGCGTTGCGCGCGCTGGCGACTTGTTCGGCGCTCACCATGCCGGCTTCGGCGAGCAGTTCTGCAAGATAATCTTCGTTTGAAAACACTGGGCTATGAGTCCTTAGAGGTGGATTTTATCGCAGCGAACAAGCGATTGCCGTTGCTGCGTCTTCCGAAGATTGGTCAAGCCCCCCCTCGCTTGTCAACCAGCCACATGACCCGAACCTTGGATTTTCCTTACAAAAAAGCCCGATTCCCACAATCTCACCGCAAATGTAGTCACCATGCCCATCCATCGCCGCGCCGGGAGCGTCACTCGGTTTCACAAGCGCACTGCGAGCCGGGTCTCCTTGGTCAGCGGAAACTCCTGGCTGACCCGCGCATGCGAGCGGCGGTGGATGCCGACGAGCACCCCCACGGCGGCCAGGCTGAAGATCAGGCTGGTTCCGCCGAAACTGACGAACGGCAACGGCAATCCGTCATTCGGCAAAAGCGCGGTGGTCACCCCGATGTTGACCATCGCCGGGACCACGATCACGCAGGTCAGCCCCAGCGCCACACAGCGGTTGAAAACATTGTTCGCCTGCAGCGCAATGCCGCAGCCACCCACGGAGATGATTACGTAACAGAACACCACGCCCAGCGTGAACGGCAGCCCGAGTTCCTCGCCGACCACCGGGAAAATGAAGTCGATGTGCGCAAACGTGAGCGTGCCGAATTTTTCCACGCCGTTGCCGAGGCCGACGCCCCACGGGCCGCCGTTGCCGAGGGCGAGCAGCGCGCGCCATTGCTGCATGCCGCGGTCGAGCTGGTGGATCGGGTTTTCCAAATCCAGCCACGCCTCGATCCGGCCCCAGCGGTTCGGATTGTTATAAACGTAGTAGCCCGCCGCGGAAATCACCGCCAGCGCACTCGGCACTGCGTAGATCATCCGCGTCCCGACGCAGAAAAGAATCGCTCCCACGGCCACCGACAACGAAAGCGCCGTGCCGACATCCGTCTCCGCCGCGATCAGCGCGATCGGCACCCCGGCGATCATCCCCGGAACCACAAACCCGCGCCAAAACGTCCGCACCTCGGTCTGCCACCGCGCGAACCATGCGGAAATACAAATCACCACGATGATTTTCGAAAGCTCGGAGGGCTGGAACTGGCCGATCCCCGGAACCTGGATCCAGCGCGCCGAGCCGAAAATCGAAACTCCAATGCCCGGCGCAAAACACAAACTCAACAGCACCACCGCCACCAGGAACATCCACGGTGCCAGCTTGCGGATTTTTTCCAACGGAAAACGCGACGCCACCACCGCCGCCACCAACCCGATTACGACCATGAAGGTTTGCCGGGTCAGGAAATGATAGGGATCCTCCACGCCCCTCACCCACGCGCTGGTGCTCGCGAGCATGATCAGCCCGAGGGCGACCAGCGCGGCGACCGCGGCACAAAGGATGGTGGAACAATGGCGGGACATGAATGATGGTAATCAGCGGGGAATCACCAGGTTCGTTCCGACCTTCACCCTGCGGGCGTCGGTGATGCCGTTGGCGCGCATCAACAAATCCTCATTGACCTTATGCTCGTTGGCGATGCGCCAGATGCTGTCGCCCTGCCGCACCACGTAGGTCTTGCCGGATGCGACGGGAGCAGCGGCCTGCGCGCCTGGATGCAGTGTCGGCCGCACCAGCTGCGCGCGCGGCGCATCACTCACATCCACCGGCACTTCCACCAGTCCCTGGTCGCGATCCACCACCGCAGGCACCCGCAGCGCGGTCACCTCCGGCGATTCCACCGCCAGAATGCGCTTGGGCGGGACTTTGAGAATTCTGCCCGGTGCGATCTCGACGTGTCCGTTGATCAAACGAAGATCCGCCTCATTGACGCCCTCCGCCTCGGCGATGCGCGCATAGTTGTCGCCCGCCCTAACAATATACGGCTTGTCCCCCGTCGACAGGCGCGGCAAATCCAAACGCCGCGGCGCGGGCGTGGCGACGGCCAGCTTTTCCGGCTTGCTGTCCAGTTTCGCTTCGGTGTCCCCGCCCGGACGGTTGTCGAGAAACCGTTGGTGCACGAAAATCAAGCCGATGGCGACGATGTGGATCAGGAAAATGATGGTCAACGCGCGCGAGATTTTCGAACCGCTGTCATCGCCATCGGTGTCGGCGGGCGCGGCGGCGGCGACGCGTTGTTTGCGGGTGACGGCACTGAGGCGCTTGAAGATCCCTTTCGGAGCGGGACGGCGTTTGACGGGCAAGGTTTGAGGTTTCATATCGGTTAGCGAAGTTGGTGGACGAGGTCGCGGAAGGTGTTGCCGCGTTGTTCATAGCCGGAAAACTGGTCGAAGGACGAGGTTCCGGGAGAGAATAAAATGGTCGATCCGCGCGGCGCAAGCCCGCGGGCCACGGCGACGGCGTCGGCGATCGTGGAGACGGATTCGCACGGCACGGCTTTTGAAAACAAATCCGCGAGCGGCCGCGCGATCTGGCCGAAAGTGACTGCCGCCAGCGCTTTTTGGCCTAACAAAGAAGTGACCGGCGAGTAGTCGAGCCCCTTGTCCTTGCCCCCGGCGATCAGCACCACCGGGCGGGTTTGGGAACGCAGCGCGCTTTCTAACGCATGCAGGTTGGTGGCCTTGGAATCGTTGAGATACTCGACGCCATCGAGCGTGCGGATCAACTCGCAGCGGTGCGGCGGCGGCGCGTAACCGTGCAGCGCCTCGCGCATCAACGACGCGGAAATCCCCAGCGCCTTGCAGGCCGCCAGCGCCGCCATGGTGTTTTCCGCGTTGTGCAAACCGCGCAGGCTGGTGTCCCGCTCCATCTGCAGCCAGGTCTCGCCGCCATGGAGAATCGTGTGACCTTCCGAGAACCAATCGGCGGTGTCATCAGTGGTGGAAAATGTCACCGTCCGGGCTGCCAGGGCGGGCAGGTTTTCGCCGGTGCGCACCACTGCGGTGTCGGCCGCGGTCTGGTTTTCAAAAATCCGCAGCTTGGCCGCGCGATACGCATCCACCGACGGATAGCGGTCCATGTGGTCGGGCGCGAAATTCAGCCATACCGCCACCACCGGATGCAGCGTGCGGATGGTTTCCAGCTGGAAGGAACTCAACTCCAGCGAAACCACCGCCGGCGGTTCCTGCTGCAGCACCACTTCGGCAAACGGCGTTCCATAGTTGCCGCAGGCCGTGCCACCCAGCGACGCATGTGATAGAATCCGCGCCACCAGCTCGGTGGTGGTGGTCTTGCCGTTGGTCCCGGTGATGCCGATGATCCGGCCCTGATAGAAACGCGCCGCCAGCTCGACCTCGCCGATCACCTCGCCGGCGTGCTTGGAAAACGCGGCGACATAAGAGCCGAAAGTATCGATTCCCGGACTCACCACCAACAGATCGCTAACCACTTCCGCGGCTTGTTCCTCCGTCGCCTCCGGATGGATCTCCACACCGGCGGGCATCCCGGCGAACGCCTCCGGGCCCGCGGCATCCCATGCGGAAACCTTCGCCCCTTCACGCAAGGCGAGCGCCGCCGCGGCACGACCGCTGCGACCGACGCCGAGGATGGCGATATGTTTTCCTGCGAGATTCATGGATGTTAGGCAATCTTGAGAAGGGCGAGACCGAAGAGCGCGAGCATGATCGAGATGATCCAGAAACGGATGATCACCTGGTTCTCATGCCAACCTAGCAGCTCGAAATGGTGGTGGATGGGCGACATCTTGAAAATCCGCTTCTTGCGCAGCTTGAAACTTCCAACCTGCAGGATCACCGACATCGCCTCCATCACGAACACCCCGCCGATGATGATCAATAACAGCTCCTGTTTGGTGCAGGCCGCCGCGGTGCCCAGCGCGCCGCCGATCGCCAGCGAGCCGGTGTCGCCCATGAACACTTTGGCCGGATGGCAGTTGAACCACAGGAAACCGAAACCCGCGCCCACCAGCGCCAGCAGGAAAATCGCCAGTTCGCTGATATACCGATTGTGCGGGATGACCAGATATTCGGTGGCCATGTAAAAATGCCCGGCCAAATAGGCGAGGACCGCATAGGAAAGCGCCACGCTGATGGTCACGCCGGTGGCCAGGCCGTCCAGCCCGTCCGTTAGATTCACCGCGTTCGAACAACCGACAATCACAAACGCGAAAAACGGGATGATCAACCAGCCGATATTGATGATCGGCACTTTGAACAGCGGGAAACAAATCGCCCCCACCTCGATCGGGGTTTTTCCAAGCCGGTAGCCGGCCAATCCTTCGGACAGCTGTTGGGCGGTCGCGCCGAATCCCGAGATCTCGGTTTTGAAATAGATGAAACTCGCGGCCACCAGCGCGATGAACACCTGCCAGCCGAGTTTCCTGCGGCTGCTGATGCCGTCGGATTTTTTTTCCTTCACCTTCTTGTAGTCGTCACAAAATCCTAACAAGCCACACGCCGCCATGCTGCACGCGCAGACGGCGATGAACGGATTGAGCGGCCGCGCGCAGACCAGCGTGGCGACGATCACCGAGCCGATGATCAGCACTCCGCCCATCGTCGGCGTGCCGATTTTCCCGCCGTGCAGTTCGGCG
>JBIPND010000073.1:0-8683 GCA_044374015.1 Luteolibacter sp.
CGACCAGTTGGCCCGGGCCGTGGTAGGTGGCTTGTCCGCCGCGGTTGGTTTCGTGGACGGGGTGGGGGAGCGAGGCGGCGTCGCGCAACGAGGATTGGTCGCGCAGCCGGCCGATGGTGTAAACGGGCTGGTGTTCTAGCAGGAAAATCGTGTCGTGGGCGCTGCCGTCGAGGATCGCCTGGACGTGGGCTTCCTGAAGCTGGAGGCCGGCTTCGTAGCCGATGAGGCCGGGGAGGTGGAGGATTTCTAGCAAGGGTTGAACTGGGGATGAAGGAAGAGAAATCAAACCGCAGATGAACGCAGATGCACGCAGATTAGACTAGATGCAGCGAAAATATTTCTTTCTTCTATCTGCGTCCATTTGCGTTCATCCGCGGTTGAAATTTTACACCAGCCGTCGGTCGAGGAGTTTCGCCTTGAGCGGATCGGAAGCTTGGAGGTGGGCCATGCCGATGGCAAGGGCGTCCGCCGCGTCGGCCGGCGGGGTTTCGGCAAGGCCTAACAACGCGCGCACCATGAAGGCGACCTGGGATTTGTCCGCCGTGCCCCTGCCGACGACCGCCATTTTCACCTTCTTCGGCGAGTATTCGTAAACCTTGAGCCCGTGATCGGCGGCGGCGATCAGCGCGGCGGCGCGGGCGGCCCCCATCGAGATGGCGGTCTGGTGGGACTGCACGTAGATGATGCCTTCGACGGCGATTTCATCCGGTTGGAATTTCTGGATGACGTTGACCAGGTGGGTGCGGATCGCGGAGAGCGCGGCGGATTGCGGGATTTTCGACGGGATGGAAATCACATCGAAAGCGAGCACCACGGGCTTGCGCGGATCGCCCTCCAGCACCGCGTAACCGGTGTTTCTGACCGCCGGATCGATGGAAAGGACGCGCATGGGATTGGCCCCGAAACGTGGGGCCCATCGATGGCGAGTCAAGGTGAATGACTTCACCCCGGCATCCCGCCCAGGGCGGTTGCTCCGCAGAGCATTGGAAGCCCCTTGTGAAGGGATATTCGGAATTTCGCTAAACATTGGCTCTAAAATGGCCAGGTTACGCGAGTCATGATCTCCACTCACATTTGTTCTCCTCTCGGTCCCGTCACTCAAACCCTCGAAATCAGGCACGCCACGGAAAAATTCGAGATCGACCAGCTGCGCGCCGCCCGTCAATGACGAGCACTGCCTCAACGCCGGGAGACCCGCTGGAAACACCATCTGGGAACGCTGCGGCGCCCTCAGCCAGGACCAGCGCAAAGCCCTCGGAAGTGCCCTCGGAGCCAGCAACTCCTAGCAGGCCGCCCCGTGGATCTGGTGGGGAAACTCGACCGCGGCAAACACCCACCGCCGGAATCATTCGATCCGGCTGGCGGTGATCACCTCGTTCGTCTCGAAGTTCGGAACCATCCTGCTGCAACTGCTTTCGATCCCGCTGGCGCTGCGGGTGCTCGGCCGCGAGGAATTCGGGCTCTACACCACGGTCAATCTAACACTTGTTGCCATCTCGCTGCTGCAAGCGGGGGTGGGACCCGCACTGACTCACGGCCTGAGCAAGGCCCGCGCCGCCGCGGATGAGACCCGCCAGCGCGAACTCGGCTCGACCGCGTTTTTCCTGATGGCGGGCACCGGGGTCATCGAGTACAACTTCTGCGGCTGGCTTGTCGGCCGCGTCGGCGGGCCTTCTGCGGTCGCGCTCCACGGGATTTTCATCACGCTCACGGTGATGCAGCTCGGCTTCGTGGTGATGCTCAGCACGCCCACCTGGCCCGCCGTGGCCGAGGCGCTCGCCCGGGGTGACCGCCCGGGGTGACCGCCCGTGGGCGCGGACTGCGGCGAAGCGGCTCTATCTCTATGGCTCCGGCTTCGCCATCTCTCCGGGTGGAATAGCAACTCCGTGTTCTTTCAAAAACGGCGTCCCAAAACGAGCAAACTTCGTCACATCCCTGCGCCGGAAACGTGCTAAACTTCCGCCCATCCACCAGTCCCAAGTCATCCCCGGTTCATGAAAAATCCAGCCATTTCGATGCCTCTGTTGCTGCGCGTTCTGTTCAGCTTGCTAATGATGGCCGCGGTTGGCCGGCTTTCGGCGCAAGCGTCTTCCACCAGTCTGCTAGCGGATTGGTTTCGCTACACGCAGGCGGCTTCCGGCCCGCGGCTGATGGCGTCTGCCGAGGAAATCCAGCGCGCGGCGACCTCGCTGACCTCCGGCGACGCCACCCACCGCGCCCGGCTCGATGCGTCGATCACCCGCGCCTTGAGCGACATCGACCGGATGCAGGCGAACTATCAGTCTGCCAGTCCGAGTTTCAGTTTCGAAGCCCGCTCGATTCTCACCGAGGCGGCCGTGCTCTACCGGATCGCCCGCGCCGTGCAGACCGCCTCTGGAACTCCCACCCAATCGACCCTGAATTTATTCCGTGACGAGCTCGTCCAGGTGGCGATGGACCTCGTCGGCGCGCTGCAACGCACCGGCAGCACCACGGTCAACATCCACGTCGGCCAGGGATCTAACATTCAACCGCTGGCGGTGATCTACGACGGGCTCTACGATGATTTTACCGTCGCCCAGCGCCAAACCATCGCCACCACGCTGGTCAACTACGGCATCATTCCGGCCTTCACCTGCATGCTCGCGCCTGCCACTAACGGCGACCGCAAGTGGTGGGGGAAACCCACCGACGTCAACAACTGGACCACCATCATTCTCGGCGGCGGCATCATGGGATCGCTGGCCCTGCGGCAGGCGGACTACGACGGCTCGTTCGCGTGTTGGCCCGGGACCTCCACCGCCACCGCCAAGGTGACCAAGACGTTCCGCGCCCACTTCGACGCCTATCTTCCCGCGGCACTCGATTTGTTCTCCGTCTCGATGAACAGCATCCCCGACATGGGCGGCATGTGGGACGAGGGCCCGGGATACAGCCACGATTTCGCCTATCCGTTATTTGCCAGCGTGGCGGCGCTCGAAGTGGCGAGGAAAAATCCGGCCGCCGCGCCGCCGGTTTACCTCGGCGTATTCGCCACCCACGCCCGGACGACCGCGGCATCATTCATCCACATGGGCATCCATTTTTCCGGGCCGTCGCGCCAGGAGTTCACCCACAATGATGGAAACTGGGCCTTCACCAGCAACGCGGTCGGTTTCCGCCTCGCCGACTACGCCCGCCAAAGCGACGCCGTGTCCCTCTGGCGCGCCGCCGCCTGGCGCGCCCGCGACCGCGCGCCGGGGACGTGGACCGGACTGCATCTGTTATGGCATGGCTTGTTCGATTGGACCCAGCCGACCACCAGCGCCTTGGGCATGTCCGGCTTCGATCCCGCGACCATTCCGTTAGCCCGCTATTTCCACACCACCCGCATCGAATACTCGCCCGCCAGCGTCGCCCGGCCAGGCTCTAACGAACACATCGCCATCTGGCGGCAAAGCTGGACCGACACCCTCAGCACCGCCGTGTTCTTCAAGGGCGGCGACAAGCGCAAGGACCGCCACGAGCACCTCGACACCGGGGATTTCCTCTTCGATGCGCTCGGCGTCCGCTGGAATGCCGATCTCGGCCCGCCTAACGGATATCCCGCTTATGTGGCGCCCGCGCCCTACAGCGGTTCCACCTCCTATCAGACCTATCCGAAACGGGCGATGGGCCAGAACACCATCGTCGTCAATCCGTCTCGAAACGACTATCTTGCCCGCGCCGTGCCCAAGCAATGGCTCGATGCCGTGAATCCCGATCAGGCGATCAACGACGATGTCAGCGCGCATTGGGCGCCGCTGCAAAACATCGAAACCAGCTCCGCCGCCAACGTCTGGTCGGCCGCCGTCAATCTATCCACCGCCTACGCCCGCCACGGCATCCGTACCGCCGCGCAGGGCGCGCCCGCCGATCCGCGGCGGCTCTTCACCTGGGACCGCGCCACCGGCAATCTCGAAATCCGCGACACCCTGCATTTCGCCCAGGCTAACAATGAAATTTTCTGGTATTGGCAGCTTCCCGGCAGCGGCCACAAACCCGTCCACCTCTCGGAAAACCGCGTGATCCTCCAGGCGATGCGCGGCGCCACTCCGGTCTATCTGAGCATCGAGTTGGCCGCCACCAACGCGGCGACCCACGGCGGCTTCAAGCACGGCCGCATCGATGAAAACCAGCCGCCCAGCCAACCCGCTGACTCCATCCTCTGGGGTTACGACAACGCGACCAGCCAGCGCTCGACTTTCCGCAAGCTCGCCCTGCGCCTCACCACCACCGGCAGTTCCATCGACACCACCATCCGCGTCGCACCCTTGCCCGCGCTAACAGGCATGCCCGAGGCCGCCGCCCTCACCCAGCTCGGGCTGCTTGGCTCTCTTTCGGACAAGGCCTGCAATTGGCCCTTCAATGGCAATCTCGACAACGTCCACGGCGGCTCGTGGATCTCCTTCGCCGGCGGAACTCCCGTCTATCAGCCGGACGCGGCCGAGGGTTCTGCCTCGTTGTTGTTCGACGGCATCGACGACGAATTGCGCACGAGTCTCTCACTGGAACCTGCGGACAAATTCACCGTTGCCGCCTGGGTCAAAATCGCCGCCGGGCGTAGCAACATCCAGACGATCGCCGCCAACGCCGCGTCCGGCGCGGCGTCCGGCTTCAAGTTCTATGTGAACAACTATAACAGCAGCGACGGCTCGCTGGTTTTTGAAACGTCTAACGGAGTGAACCAAACTAAGGCCTTCACCGCAGCCGCCGATGTGATCCCCGGCACCTGGACCCATGTCGCAGCAGTGGTGGACCGCGTCAGTGGCACCGTCCGCTTGTTTGTCAATGGAGCTTTCGTTTCGCTCAACACCGCCGCGCGCTCCGATTTCGCCAACGGCGGAGTGCTGTATCTGGGGCGCATGGCGGCGGGTGGCTCGGCATTCCCATTCGGCGGCGGCCTCGACGATGTTAGATTCCTGCCGCGCGCGATGTCCGCCGGGGAAATCCGCGCGCTGGTGATGCCGCGCCCCGCCGCCCGCTGGACGTTCCAGCGCGACCTCGGCGAGGTGACCGACCACGGCGCTGCCGCGACCGCCGTGAACGGTCCGGGGCTCGTGAGCACCCAACTGCGCGGTGGCAGCCAGGCGCTCTACCTCGACGGCAATGACGACGCGGTGAACCTCGGGCCCGTCGATCTAACCGACACCTTCACCGTGTCACAATGGGTGCGGATCACCGCCGGCCGATCCAGCATGCAAACCCTGCTTTTCAGCCGCCCCGAGGGCTCGACGACCTCTTCCATCCACCTTCACGCGAACACCTGGCAAACCACCGATCGCAAGCTGATCCTCGTCACCGGCAGTGGCACGTCGACCACCACGCTGGCCTCGGCGGCCGGAGCCGTGCCCTTCGGCGAATGGGTGCACATCGCCGCCGCCGTCAATCGTGCCGGCGGCACCGCCAAATTGTATGTGAATGGCATCCAAGTCGCGTCGGGCGCGGTCCGCAGCGACTTTTCCAACAACCTGCCGCTGTGGATCGGCTCAATGGGTGGCGGACAATTCACCCAGAACCTTCAGGGGCATTGCGAGGAACTGAGGGTGGATCGGCGTGTTCTAACCGGGCCCGAAATCGCAGGCATCGCCGAACTCACCGGGGTCGCTCCGGCAATTTCATCCACCACCGTCTCGCCCGCGTCGCCGGTGGCCGGACAAGCGCTCACGCTCACCGTCGCCGCCACCGATGCCGATCCGGCGGACCACCTGCGATATTCATTCCAGTGGGGCGACGGCACGGCGGCCTCGGCATGGAGCGCGAGCCCGCTTTCGCCGTCCAAGATCTATCAAACCGGTGGCTTGTTCGCTGCATCGGTTAGCGTGGACGATGGCACCCACCGGATCACCTCGCCGGTGCCACTCGAAGTTGCCGGCCAACCGAATTTTCCGCCTTCCATCACCGCCACCGGCCCGGTTTCCGTGGCTGCGGGCCAGGCTTCCGCGCCACTCGCTTTCACCGTGAGCGATGATCTGACCGCGGTGGAATCGCTGGTGGTTAGTGCGACAAGCGAGCTTCCCGCCACCGCGTTTTCATTCGCGGGCACCGGCGGCCAGCGGGCGCTCACGGTGACGCCGCCGCTTTGGTCCGTCGGCACCATTCCCGTGATGCTGACGGTGAGTGACGGCCAGCTGAGCTCTTCCGTCACGCTGATGGTCGTGATTTCTAACGATGGCTGGTCATCGACCTGGACGGCCGCCGCAGGGCAGGGGACTTTGGCGTGGTTGGCGGGTGAAAATTGGGCGGGCGGTCATGCTCCGGTCTCGGGATCCACGGCGATTGTGCGTTTGTTTGAAGGACAATCACTGCCGGCAGCCGTCTTGGCGTCCTCGCAGGACGTCGCTGATCCGTTCGTGATGTCGGAGTGGATTCTCGGCGGCAACGGCCCGGGCGCGGAAGGTGGATCATTCACGCTAACAGGGCTCGGCGTGCGGATGGTGTCGCCCGACGGTCTCGCTCCCGCCCGGATCCGCCTCGACGCCACCGCGGGTGCCGGATTCAGTTATGTCATCGGCGTGCCCGTGGAACTCGCGGCAAACACCGAATTCACCGGCGCGGGAGATGCGTCGTTCCTGTTCTCCGGTCCGCTGTCGGGCAGCGGACTCATGACCAAATCCGGTCCGTCCACTCTAACCCTGGGCGGCTCGGCACCGTTGGGACTCGGCGGTCTAACCACCCTGGCGGGAGGCACGCTGCGGCTTGAGCCCGGTTTGGACAACCGCCTGCCGTCCACCGCTTCCATTTCATTCAGCGGGTCCTCCACTTTGGATCTGGGAGGAAATTCCCAGGCTCTCGCAGGCGTGAATGTTCCGAACTCGGTCAGCCAGACCTCGGTCGCTGGAAGGGTCGAAAACGGATCGCTGAACTTGCTAACTGCCAACCTGGAAATCGGCCCCAATACCTCCAACACCGGACCAATCACCCACACCGAATCGATCCTCGATCTCGCCGGTCTGGCATCGTTCACCCTGACCACGCCCGGTCGATTGCAGATCCAGCCGAAAATTTACAACACCCAGAGCGGCACCGCCCGCATGACCTTGGGCGATGTCAACGGGCTCGCCGCCGACAAGTTGTTAGTCGGCAGCAACGCCGGCGCGGGGATCCACAGCGGCATTCTCGAGCTCGGACTTCATAACACCATCCGCACCGATGAATTCGCCGTCGGCCGCGCCGCCCGCAGCGCCGGAATCGTGAGATACCGGGCCGGACTATCAGAAGTCGCCGCGACCATTTTGCGGGCGGAAAACGGCAGCGCCCGCACTGCATCGTTTCAACTCGGTGATCAATGGGGCGGATCTGGCACCAACACCGCGACCGTCGATTTCTCGGGAGGCACCATCGACGCCCTGGTGGACGTGGCGGAAATCGGCCGCCACACCGCCAACGGCATGACCGGCTCCGCCGTCCTAACCATCGGCACCGAAGGCGGCGTCTTCGATGCGAACCGCTTGGTCGTGGGCCTGACCGACAGCTCCGCGTCCGGCACCGTGAATGGCACGGTCCTGCAAAACGGCGGGGTTGTTAGGGCCGCATCGCTGGTGCTGGGCTCAAGCACCGGGCAGGCGGCACCCCGCATCCACTCGCTCTATCAATTGGGCGGCAGCGGAATTCTAAAAGCTGGCGAAATCGTCGCCGGCCAAGCCGGAAATGTCGCAGCGGCCTCCACCCGGATTCTGGAATGGAATGGCGGCACCATCACCACCCTCGATGCCGCCACCGACCTGCGCCTCGCGGGCCGTGCGTCCAATGGCTTGGTGAAACTGAATCTTGCGCCGGGCGACAGCCACACGCTGGACATCGGCAGCGGCCGGTGCGCGGTGATCGAGGCAAGCGTGGAGATCACGGGTAACGGTGATTTGACCAAGACCGGCGACGGTCGCGCGATCCTCAACGGCCCGAACCCGGCGTTTTCCGGCAACTTCGTGGTGACTGGCGGATCACTCGAAATCGTGGGGGGTGACAGCGCGCTGGGAGCCGTCCCGCCAGCGTTGGTTCCCGCCGCGATTTCCTTGAACGGAGGTGGGCTGGCACTCAATCAAGGCTATCAGGGATCGTTCTCGATGACCGCGGCGGGCAGCGGCTACACTTCGTTTCCGGATCTCGAACTATCAGGAGTCTCCGGCGAAACCGTGCTGACCCACGGGCGTCCCGCTGCCGTCAGCGTCACCCAACAGGGCGCATCCAATCACACCGGAGCCACAATTACGTTTTCATCGCCCGATCTGGCAGGCGGCGTGCAGGCCACCGCCACCGCCACGGTGACGGCCGGGAAAGTCACCGCAATCAATCTAACGAACCCCGGCTCGGGCTACACGGTGGTGCCGAAGGTTTTCATCTTGCTCACGGGCGGCACCAGCATCACGACCGCACCAGCCGCCGTCGTTTCGCAGGTGGTTCTCGAAGGAGCCGTGCTGCTCAACCCCGGCTATGACTTCGATGGTGCGCCGGTCGTGGTCACCGGAGCCGCTTTCGCCGCCAACGGCACCGCCACTCCGTCGATTTCACTCCACGCCAATCGCGGCATTTTTCTCGGAGAGGCCGGCGGAACCATCACCACCGCGGGCGACCACCGCATTGCTGGACCAGTTAGCGGGCCGGGCGGACTGACCAAGCGTGGCGAGGGGACTCTGGAATTGGGCGGAAATAACATCTATCAAGGAGACACCGCGGTGGCCGGTGGAGT
>JBIPND010000074.1:0-8638 GCA_044374015.1 Luteolibacter sp.
CTCGATACCTGTGACCGCATCAGCGTCATCGACAAGGGCAAATTGATCCGTGAGGACCGCCGCGCCGACATCGATGCGGACCAGATCAAGGCGATGCTCTCTGTTTGAACCTCATTCACTTTTCCATCAACACCAACCCGGACTAACACCATGAAAACACTGATCAAAGTTGACCTCGATGCCACTCCCGAATCCCAGGACTATCTTCACAACCGCTGGCATCCGGATATCCCGATGGTGGCCCATGTGAAACCCGGCGATGAGTTCCGCGTCGAGTGCATCGACTGGACCGGCGGCCAAATCAAGAATGACGACGCCGCCAACGACATCGAGGTGGTGGATTTGTCCAAAGTCCACTATCTTTCCGGTCCCATCGGTGTCGAAGGCGCCGAGCCCGGAGACCTCCTGGTAGTTGATATCCTCGATGTCGGCGTGCTCAAGGAATCCGAGTGGGGATTCACCGGGCTGTTTGCGAAGACAAACGGCGGCGGATTCCTAACCGACCACTACCCGGACGCGCGCAAGGCCTGCTGGGATTTCCACGGCATCTACACCTCGTCGCGCCACATTCCGAATGTGGAGTTCGCCGGCATCATGCATCCGGGCCTCATCGGCTGTTTGCCGTCCAAGGAAATGTTGGATATGTGGAACAAGCGCGAGAAGGAACTGTTTGATACGGACCCCGACCGCGTCCCGCCGCTTTGCGCCCTGCCTTACGCGCCCACCGCGCACATGGGCCGCATGACCGGGTCGGACCGTGACAACGCCGCGGCGGAGGCCGCGCGCACCGTGCCGCCCCGCGAGCATGGCGGCAATTGTGATATCAAAAACCTGACCCGCGGATCCAAGGTCTATTTCCCGGTCTACGTCAAGGACGGCGGACTCTCGATGGGGGACATCCACTTCAGCCAGGGCGATGGCGAAATCACCTTCTGCGGTGCGATCGAAATGGCCGGCTATCTGGACATCCGCGTCAGCATTCTCAAAGGTGGTATGGAAAAGTATGCGATCCGCAATCCCTTGTTCATACCCAGCCCGCTGACTCCCGACTACAAGCGACATATCATTTTCGAAGGCATCTCGGTGGACGAGGCCGGAAAACAACATTATCTCGATCCCTTCGTCGCCTACAAAATGGCCTGCCTCAATGCCATCGAGTATATGAAAAAATTCGGCTACACCGGCGAGCAGGCCTACGCGATCCTCGGCACCGCACCCGTCGAGGGCCATATCAGCGGAATTGTCGATATACCGAACGCCTGCGCCACGCTCTGGCTGCCGACGGAGATCTTCGACTTCGACATCATGCCGAATGCCGCGGGACCGACGATCCAGGTCACTCCCGGGACGGACCTGGCATTTGTCAAATAATCCAACCACCCGCACGCCATGCCAGTCTATGACTTTACCTGCGCCGAATGTGGGGATTTCCGTGAGTTCCTTTCGATCGATCAACGCAACGAACCGACCGCCTGCCCGTCGTGCGATCAGGTCGGGCGGCGGGTGATCCGGGCTCCCAATCTCGCGCTGATGAATCCGAACACGCGCAAAGCACACGGAATCAACGAAAAGAGCCGCCACGAGCCGCGCACCAGCCAGTCGCACACCTGCGGCGGCGGGTGTGGCTGCGGGACCAAGATCCGCCCGGCGCGGATGAAGGACACCAAGCTGGGCCAACTGCAAACGCAGAAGGCGAGCGCCCGTCCGTGGATGCTCGGCCATTGACACGGGATCGGCGATTGAATTGCCGTTAGAAAGCCTCGGCGTAGGGAAGCCGTGGTTGGTATGTGGATTGCTTATGAATTCACAACCGCGCGGTGTCCCAAGCCGATTTTCCTGGGTCCGAATCCTTTTTCCGCAATGATTAAAACCGCCGATCTGCTGGGAATGGTCCCGTCGCTGGAAGTTCTGCCGTTTTTCGCCGGCAGCGACGATTCTGGCGCGGGTCGTGGTGACTTAGCGTTCCAGCCAAATCTTTACTCAAGTTACGGAGAAATCGGGCGGCACCTCCTTACCAAAAGAATCAAGGGAGGAATCATACCGTGGGAAATCTTTGTGGCGGATATCCTGTCCCTGCCGGGCCAGCGGAACCATTGGCATGTCCCGATTTTCCTCAACGCCTGCCCGACCGAATTGGTGCTGAGGGAACCGATCTATCGGGCGTTCCATCCGCCCAAGGGCGGCGCCTGTTCGAGGTTTCCCTCTCATCTGACACTGGCAGTCGAGAGCCAGAATTCGCTGACCAAGCATCAATTCCGCGAGTGGCTGGCGCGGTGGCCGGCGGCGGTGGCCACCAAGCTGGCCTTCAAAATGTTACCGATGGACTTGATGGTTCAGGCGCTCGAAGCGGAGGTGATTGACGCGACCATCGCGCCGTCACCTTGGGGACTGCAGATCGAGTCCCAGGGGATTGGAAAAATGGACTTGAGCTTCAGTCCCGGAAAGTTCGCCCAAAGGCTGGCGATGGTCTGTCACAAGGATTTTCTGGAAAATCATGGTGGCTTCATCAAGACCTTCCCCGAGCGGATCGCCGCTGCCAGGGAACATTTGAAGGACTCCGGGAAATTCGCGCATGCGGTCGGGCGCATGGCGCAGAATGGCAAATCCGCGATTTCCGGGGACCTGATGAAGCGGGCGGGATCCCTGCACGCGTTTTCCACGCTTACCCACGATATCGTGCCGGACGCCCACACCTTGGCTGCGGAACTGGCGCGCCTCGCGGAATTTTCGGTATTGCCGGCTCAGGTTGGGCAGGGCGAGCAAACCGCCCGCTTGTTATTGAGTTCGTGACCCTCGGTTCGAGGCTTGTCCGATTTTGCGTCGGCGCATGGCACGGCTGTTGCTTGGAGAGCACTTGTCTTGATGCGAAATTTCCCCGCCAGCTCACGGATCATGCGGTTTTGTTTGCTGCTCGTCGCAGGAATCACGGGTCTATCCGTGCCCCGGATGCAGGCTGAGGAGCGCAGCGTGCGGGAAATCATCGCCTCGGCAGTGGCAGCACCGACTCCGGCCGAGCAGAAGGAAGTCATCCTCTCGCTGAAATCCAGGCCGTCGCCCGAAGCGGTCACGTGGTTCGAAAAATGGAAGGAAGGCGCGATTTTCCTCCATTCCAGCAGGGCAGGGGAGGTGACGCCGGTTTTACTAACCGGATCAGCGGATTCCGACGGATCATTTGCTACCATTAGAATGTCGGATGAGTCCCCGCTGCTAGGACCTGATGGAGCTGCGGCCCGGATCAATCCGAAGCAAGTCGAATTCGCCGACACGGACTCGGGCCTGCGGCGGGCGATGAAGGAGGTCTCCGATCTGGCGGCATTGGCGGATCCGGACACGGTGAAGCGGATCCGCGCGATCCAGGACTCCGCCATCGGTCAACGACAGGAAAAACTTCCGGCATTGTTGCTCCTCAAAGACATCGAAAAAGACCCGAAGGCGCTGCGTGCGCTGGAGGAATCGATTTCAATCATCCGCCTGAGATCCCCCGAGCCGGCGGAGCGGGTGGCCGCCTGCACCCGCCTCGGCGAACTCAATTCGCTGGCGGCCCACGGCACGATCAAGACGATTCTGACAGAGGCTGAAGCCGCGAATGACAAGGAAACCATCGCCGCCGCGACCCGGGCGATTGCCGCGATCGACCGCCATATTTCCCGGATCAACGCGATGGGCACCGCCTTCCGCGGGTTGTCGCTGGGCTCGGTCCTGCTGGTCGTCGCCATCGGCCTGGCGATCACCTTCGGCCTGATGGGAATCATCAACATGGCCCACGGCGAACTCATCGCGGTGGGCGCATACACCACCTACATCATCCAGAACGTTTTTGCCGCCGGCCTGAAACTTTCCCCATTCGGGATGTCGATGTCGATCCCCGGGATGAATCTGTCTGCCGGGGGAATGGATCTCTACTTTGTGGTCGCGCTGCCCTCGAGTTTTCTAGCAGCGGCGCTGGTCGGATTGTTGTTGGAAAGGTCGGTGATCCAGTTTCTCTATCGGCGGCCGCTGGAGTCGTTGCTCGCCACCTGGGGGATTTCACTGGTGCTCCAACAGCTTTTCCGGCTGATCTTCGGTGCCAACAACGTGCAGGTCAGCAGCCCGACGTGGCTCTCCGGAAACTGGACGGTCAATGACGTGGTCTTCGGCTGGAACCGGGTGTTCGTCATCGGTTTCGCCGTCCTCATCATCGTCGTCACCTGGCTGGTGCTGAATAAAACCTCGCTCGGGCTCCTGATCCGCGCGGTGATGCAAAACCGCAACATGGCCGCCTGCATGGGCGTCCGCACCGAACGCGTCAACATGATGACCTTTTCCTTCGGCTGCGGCCTGGCCGGCCTGGCCGGCGCGTTTCTCTCACAGATCGGCAACGTCGGCCCCTCGCTCGGCCAGAACTACATCGTGGATTCGTTCATGACCGTCGTGGTCGGTGGCGTTGGAAACATCATGGGCACGGTCATCAGCGCCCTCGGCATCGGCATGGCCGACCAGTCGCTCCAACAATATCTCGGCAACCCGGTGATCGGCAAAATCCTGGTGCTCGCCGCCATCATCCTGTTCCTGCAATGGCGCCCTTCCGGCCTGTTTGTCACCCGTTCCCGCAGCCTTGATTGACCGATGAGCAAATCACCCATCACCGGACGAATCAACGTCTCCTTTCTGATAGCGGCCGCTTTTTTCCTGGTGGTGGCCATGCCCGCGCTCAATGCCTTCGGCCTGATCGAGGACTTCACCCTCAACTTGTGGGGCAAGTATCTTTGTTATGGGATCATGGCCGTTTCGATTGACCTGCTCTGGGGTTACACCGGTTTGTTATGTCTCGGGCAGGCGCTCTTTTTCACCCTCGGCGGCTACATGATGGGCATGCATTTGATGCTGATGATCGGCAAACTCGGCCAGTATAAAAGTGATCTGCCGGACTTCCTGGTTTTCCTCGGACATTCCCAACTGCCCGCGTTTTGGAAACCCTTCTATTCATTTCCGTTCGCGCTCGCGATGATCATCCTGGTGCCGTCGGTGATTGCCTATATCTTTGGTTATCTCGCATTCCGCTCCCGGATCAAGGGCGTCTATTTTTCCATACTCACCCAGGCGCTGACTTATGGAGCCGCCCTGCTGTTTTTCCGCAACGAACTTTTGTTAGGCGGTAACAACGGCTTCACCGACTTCCGGACCCTGCTCGGCTCCGACCTCCGGATCGCGTCCACCCAGCGATGGCTTTATGTCGCCACCGCCGTGCTGCTGGTCGCCGTGGTGGGTGTCTGCAAATGGCTGACTCATTCCCGTTTCGGCCTGATCCAGCGCGCCATCCGCGATTCCGAAAACCGGGTGCTGTTCTCCGGCTACGCCACCGCCAATTACAAACTCTTCATCTTCGTGGTTAGTGCGATCATCGCCGCCCTGGCAGGCGCGCTGTTTGTCCCGCAGGTCGGAATCATCAACCCGAGCGAAATGACCACCGAAAAATCACTCGAAGCGGTGGTTTGGGTGGCGCTCGGCGGGCGTGGCACCCTGGTCGGCCCGGTCGTCGGCGCCATCAGCGTGAACGCCCTCAAGAGTTGGGCATCGCGCGCTTACCCGGACCTCTGGCCACTCATCCTCGGCGGAGCTTTTGTGCTGGTGGTGATTTTCATGCCCAAGGGAATCGTTGGAATCCCGGCCCAGATCCAGGGGATCCTGGCGAGGATCACCCGCAAAAGGGAAGCCCGGCAACCGGCCGTGACACCCGAACCCGCACCCACCGCCGAATCATGAGTCAGAAACCATTCCTGCTCGCCGCCGAGGGCTTGAACAAATCCTTCGACGGCTTCAAAGCCATCAACGACCTCAACTTCTATCTGGACGAGGGCGAGCTCCGCACCGTCATCGGTCCTAACGGTGCGGGCAAAACCACCTTCCTTGATCTCATCACCGGGCGCACCCAGCCGGACGAGGGAACCCTCACCTGGGACGATGGCAAACACGATCTTCTCAAACTCAACGAATACGAAATCTATCGCCTCGGCATCGGCCGGAAATTCCAGACGCCCACGGTTTACACCGACCACACGGTCACCGAAAACCTGATCCTCTCGCTGGCGGGGTCGCGCGGCATTTGGCACAGCCTTTTCGGCAAGGTGACTCCCGCCCAGCGTGACCGGATCGCCGAGATTCTAACCATCATCAAACTCGCGGACCACGCGGGCCGCAAGGCCGGCGCGCTCGCCCACGGCCAGAAACAATGGCTTGAGATCGGCATGTTGCTGGCCCAGGAGGCGAGACTTCTGCTGGTGGACGAGCCGGCCGCCGGAATGACCGATGAGGAAACCTACCGCACCGGGGAACTTCTGTTATCTCTTGCGGGAAAGCACACGATCGTCGTCATCGAGCACGACATGACCTTCGTCCGCCAGATCTCCCAAGGCCGCAAAGTCACCGTGCTGCATCAGGGTCACGTGCTGTGTGAAGGCCCGGTGGACAAAGTGCAATCCGACGAACGGGTCATCGAGGTCTATCTGGGCCGCAAATCCAAAGCCGCATGATCGCCCCACCCGTTAGCACCGACAGCCTCGGCATTTCAGACCTGCGCGTCTCGATCGGCGGCAGTGTGATTCTGCGCGGCGTCAACCTGAACATCCGCCCGAAAACCATCTTCTGTTTGATGGGCCGCAACGGCGTCGGCAAAAGCACCACTCTCAAGGCGCTGATGGGCCTGCTTCCGGCGGATTCAGGCAAACTGACCCTGGAAGGCGCGTCGATCGACCGCGCGTCGTCCGCCGACCGCGCGCGGCTCGGGCTCGGGTATGTCCCGCAAGGCCGCGAGATCTTCCCGCATCTAACGGTGGAGGAGAATTTGTTCATCGGCTTGAATGCGCGCGGGCTGAAGCGCGAGCCCGCCCAGACCGAGCGCATCTACACGCTGTTTCCCATCATCCGGGAATTCCTCCACCGCAAGGGCGGCATGCTCTCCGGCGGCCAGCAGCAACAACTCGCGATCGGGCGCGCGCTGCTCACCAAGCCCAAGCTGCTGATCCTCGATGAACCCACCGAAGGCATCCAACCCAACATCATCGACCAAATCGGCGACGCGATCAAGATGCTGCGGGCGGAAGGGGAGATGAGTATTTTGTTAGTCGAGCAGTATCTCGATTTCTGCAAGGAACTCGGCGACGACTTCGCCATCCTCGAACGGGGGGCGGTTGCCGCCTCCGGAGAAATCCCGGCGCTCAGCGACGAGGTGGTTAGGGAGTTTCTTACGGTTTAGGCGGTTCCGGATCTTTGTTTGTGCCATGGCAGATGTCCGCTCCGGCGGGCATCTGCCATTTTTAATGGATCCTTTGGAGTTTGCATGAGCGGGATTCATTTTTTAGGTCCGTGAAGTTCAGATTCATTCACGTCGAAGCTGCCTATTTCTTGATCCTGGCACGAATGAAGCTTTCTATCGTGTGGGCGGAGTTCCGCCGATAAAAGCTATAATACCAACCGGACATGAAAATCAAAAAACGTTCCAACCTATTCCGTTTGCCACAACTGGCGCTCGTTCTCACATCTGCCACTGCCATGGCCGGTGAAGAGATGACGGCTCCGGCACCCTCTCCGGTCTCCGCCCCGGATTGGCTCAAGGTCAGTGGTTACGCGGCCGCCTCCTACACTTATACCGACGTCCAGGACGGCGACAGTGACGAATCACTGTTCGACGCCGGCACCCCGTATGATGCGGTGAAGCTGGGTCTTGAGGCGACCAAGGGTCCCTTTTCGGCCTATGCAAGCTTGTTTTACTCACCAAACAGCGATGCGAATTCTTTCGCTGGCGGGACCGAGGCCGGCATCCTGGATGCCTACGTCAGCTACACCACCGGTGACTTCAAGATCACCGGCGGCAAATACCTCAGCTATCTGGGCTATGAGGCTTTCGACGCGGTCAACATGACCCAGCTCAGTTATGCCAACAGCACCACGGGCGGGGTTCCCGCCTACCATACGGGTGTCAAGGTGGACTACGGCACGGATGTCTGGGGCGCGGGCTTCAGTCTCACCGACTCCATTCGCGGACCCAGCTTCTGGGAAGGCGATGCCGACTGGGGCAACGGCCTCGGCTACGAAGCCTATGTCGTTTACAAAGGGATCGAAAAACTCACCCTCTGGGGCGGGATTGCCTATGAAGACACCGACAACGCTCCTGATTTCGTTTCATATGATTTCTGGGCCAGTTATGCGGTGAACGATAAACTGACCATTGCCGGTGAAGTGATCTATGCGGACAATACCCTGAGCGGCGCGAATAGCGCGGTCGGCGGCCTTGCCTTCCTGCAATACGCATTCACCGACAAGTTCTCGACGGTTCTCCGTTTCGGAATCGATGAAGTGGAATCCACGGGTCCAGCGGTTTACGCTCCGGACAATTACAAATACACCATCTCTCCGACCTATGCGTTCAACGAGCACTTTCTGATGCGTGCGGAAGTGAGCTATACGGATTCGGAAACTGACGTCTTTTTCACCGGCATCCAAGCCCTGGTGAAATTCTGATCTTATCTTTTTGGTGCCTCTTCCGCCAAATTTGTGGGTGAAATCGATCCCGAATCGCCGCGAAGCGGCGTGAGCCTCTTGAAAGTTGTCCACAACAGGCCGATTCGAGAATGGGTCTGAAACTCGTCGGAGAAGCGGACTG
>JBIPND010000075.1:0-8600 GCA_044374015.1 Luteolibacter sp.
ACGACAACGGGCTCCTCGACGGCACCAACCGTGGCTACGGCATCGTCTCGGGCTCCGAGTTCACGCCCGGCGATCCCGTCGGCGCGAACCGCTACTACAAATCAGCCACGCCCTTCACCGGTGCCACCGGCGCGGCCTTGGTCACCGTCGATGATCCCACGGTGGCCTACAAAAAAGTCGTTTCCTCCGCCTCGCCGCTGCGCCTCGATGCGAACTACACCGGCCCCCTGCGTGACGAACTCGACTCCTTGCTAACCGACAGCGTGGTGAAGCAATACAGCATTCTCGTCCAAAAAGACAGCAAGGTCGCCGGCGAGGATCCCACCAGGACCAACAACGGCGAACAACTGCTCGCCGATCAGTATGGCATCACCAACAACGGCTTCGGCACCTTGAACGGCACCACCCCGCCCACGGACTCCGATCTCGACGGCATGCCCGACGTCTGGGAAATCACGCTCAACGGCCTCGGCGGCATGGTTTTCAACGTCGCGGCGGATGACCACAATACGGTGTTCAGCGCCGGCCAGATCGCTAACACCTTCTTTCCCGCCGGCACGCCGACCGGTTACACCTACCTCGAGGAGTATCTGCATTTCCTCGCCATTCCCCACGCCACGGTCGCGAAAAACACCGCCGGCGCGCCCTCGTTCCAAACCGTCGATCTGCGGAAATTCACCGACGGGTTTTCCAAGACTCCCGGATTCACGCTCGCCGGTTTGGTCAATGGCACGGCCCAGCAGTTCCTGGCAGACGGCGTCACCCCCTCGGCGACCGGACCGATCGTGAAATTCACGCCCACGCTCAACGCCTCCGGACGCGCGGGTTTCAACTTCACCGTCACGGACGCGGAGGGCAGCCAGTGGACGCAGCAGTTCGCGCTTCTGGTCACCGCCGCCGCCGCGCCGCGGGATTTGTTGTGGATCGGTGACGGCACCACCAACGCCTGGAACAACACCACTCCTAACTGGCGGACCCGCACCGGCGCTGCCGCCACTTTCGACGTGGGCGACACCGCGTTGTTCGACGACCGAGGTTCGGCTTCCCCGGCGATCAACGTGGCCGGCACCCAGACCGCGGGCTCGGTGCTGGTCACCGGAAGCAAGAACTACGCGCTCGGCGGCAGCGGTTCGATTGCCTCCACCGGCGCCCTCACCAAGGCCGGAAGCACCACGCTAACCATCTCCAACAGCGTCAGCTTCGCCAACGGCACCTTTCTCAACGGCGGCGAAACCGTGCTCAACAATGGCGGCGTCATCAGTGGCGGCGCGATCAAATTCACCGGCGGCAGCACGCTTCGTTCGAACCGGGGCTCCAACGACGGGGACACGCTCACCTTGAACCCGGCCATCGAGGTGGCCGCGGGCGCGGTGGGCAACCTCACGCTCTCGCAGCGGGTGAACCTGAAGGGCGCGCTCTCCGGCGGAGGCACCTTCAATATCTTCTCTCCCTCCAATCTCGGCACCGAAGGCCGCGTCTATCTGGATGGCGCGTCGGCCGGATGCACCGGCACCGTGAACCTCTCCGGCGGCGCGACCGCACCCGGAAACGCCGGCCGGATTTCCTTCCGCGCCAACGGCGGATCATTCAACGGCTTCGGCAGCGCGAGGGTGAACCTCTCCGGCATCGATTTGTTCACCACCAACAATTCTGGTGGAAACACCTACGGCATCGGCCAACTCAGCGGTGACGCCAATGCCCGCTTGCGCAGCAACTATGTCGGTGGCTCCACCACCTGGTCGGTCGGCGGCCTGAACACCAGCTCCACCTTCGCCGGTGGGATCATGGACGGCACGGCGGTCACCAACCTGACCAAAACCGGCTCGGGCACGTTCACCCTATCCGGTGCTAACAGCTACTCCGGCGCGACCGCGGTGAACAACGGAAAACTTTTCGTTGCCGGCTCGCTCGGAAACACAACGGTCACCCTCGGAAACGGCGCGACCCTCGCGGGCAATGGCCCGATTGCAGGCACCGTCAATGCGCAGTCAGGCTCCACGCTGGCCGGCGCTTCCACCATCTCCGGTCTCACCACCTTGTCCGGCGGCGGCACGGTTTCGCCCGGCAACCTGCCGGGCGACCGGGGAGTGATCACGGCGGCCGGCGGCTTCAGCGTCTCGGGTTCCGGGACGCTGGTTTTCGATCTATCAAACTCGCCTGCTGGAAACAACGACCGCGTTTACGTCACGGGCGGCAGCGGCTATCTGGGCGGTCTAACCAACACATTCCAGATCAACATGGCGGACGGCGTGCTTGGAGCCGGAAGTTACCACCTGATCGACTGCGCGCCCGGCATTCCTCTCGGCATCCCATATTCCACCACCAACATGGTGCTGCAAATCAACGCCCCGGCCACCACCCGCCAGACTTTCGGCATGCAGCGCAGTAGCAGCGGCGCGGCCGGTGGCAGTGTGCGGCTCAACGTCACCAACAGCGCAGGATCGCTCGTCTGGACCGGCGCCAACGGAAATACCTGGGATCTCAACACCACCGCGAACTTTTCTGGCGGCCCGTCGGGCGACAACAAATTCTACAATCTCGACAAGATCGATTTCACCGACAGCGCCAGCACCGGCAATGTGACTCTAACTGGAAACCTTCAGCCGCGCGAGCTGGTCGTAGGGAATCAAGTCCTGAACTATGTTTTCAACGCCACCGCCGGCGCGATCGTCGGCAGCGGATCGCTGGTGAAAACCGGCGGCAGATCTCTAACCATCGCCGCCTCCGCCGCCGGCAACTCCTACTCCGGCGGAACCCTGCTCTACGACGGAACCCTGGCCGTTTCCGGCATCAACCCGCTGGGCACCGGACCGATCACGATGAACGGCGGCACCCTGGCGCTGCCTAACACTTCTGCCTTCCTCTCGAATTCGATGGTCTTCAGCGGCAACAGCGCGATCACCTCCGGCAACGCCGGGAATTCCACCATCGTCAATTCCACCGCCGCCACCTTCAGCAGCAGCGGCCAGGCAAACGTCAGCCTGGCAGGCTTGAACGGCATCCTGAGCATCAACGGATCGATGGGCGGTTTCAGCGGATCGATCGCATTCGGCGGCAGCTCGGGAATGGTCCGGCTCAACGCCAACTCGTCCGGTTCCAGCGACGTGAATTTCGGCAGTGCCAATGCCTTGTTCGATCTCGGGACCGCTGGCGCGACCCTCAACAACCGCAATGGCAACCTCACCATCCAGCTCGGCGCGCTCGCCGGCGGCCCTAACACCAAACTCCGCGGCCGTCAGACCGGCAGCGGCCCGACCGCGACGACCTACGTGATCGGCGCGCTCAACACCAACACCACCTTCGCCGGCTCGATTCACAGCGATGGCGATTTGCTCGGCGTGAACATCGTCAAAACCGGCAGCGGCAAGTGGACCTTGAGCGGAAATTCCAACTTTGTCGGCTCGCTGGATATCGATGCCGGCACCCTGGAACTTGCCGGATCCCTCGCCTGCACCGGCGGCGCGGATTTGAATAACACCGCCTCCCTCATCATGGCGGGCGGCACGCTCACGGTGGACAACCTCGAAATCGCCGCAGGTGCGACGCTTTCCGGAAACGGAACCATCGCCGGCGAATTGCTCAACCATGGCACCATCACCACCACCAGCGGCACGCTCGCCATCACCGGCTCGGTGGCAAACCACGGAACCATGCGCCTGATGCGCGGCAGCCAGCTCTCCGCCATCGGCCCGTTCCAGAATTACGGAATCCTCGATCTCCTAACCGCCGCGGGCGGGCTTCCTCCGAATCTCGAAAATTTCGGCGTGGTGATCGATTCCAGCGGGCTGGAGGTCATCAGCGCGGGGATCCAGGGCACAGATTTCGAGTTGAGAATCATGACCTACAGTGGCCATATCTATCAGTTCGAGCACAGCCCGACGATGGCGGCCGGTTCCTGGTCGCCGGTCGGCGCGCCGGTGGCGGGCAATGATTCGGAAAAAACCTTCCTCCACACCGGCGGCGTTTCGGGAGCGCGGCGGTTCTATCGAGTCGCGATTGATCCTTGAAGCGGTCTTTAACCCTTCAGGGGTATGGACAGGTGCGCCATCCGGGCACATGCTACGGGGTTCCGCGCGCAAATACCCACGAAACCCACCATGCTCCTTTTCAATCCCACCGCCCGATGAGCCTCAGACTCACCCAATTTCTGATCCTCTGGCTCGCCTTCACCCTGACGGCGACGGGCCAGCGCCAGCTCGAATCCCTCGGCCGCGGGGTGGTCGCGATGCGCACCGGAACCACCGCCGCCTACGTCGGCTGGCGATTGTTAGGCGATGACCGCGCCGATGTCGCTTTCAACCTCTATCGTTCGTCCGGCGGCGGCGCCGCAGTGAAAATCAATCCCGCCCCGCTCACCGCCACCACCGATTTCCAGGACAACGCCGCGAATTTCTCCTCATCCGTCACCTATTTCGTGCGCCCCGTCATCGCTGGTGTCGAGCAGGCCCCCAGCGCGTCGTTCACTCTGCCGCCGAATGCCGCTACCCGCCAATATCTCGAAATCCCGCTGCAAGTCCCTCCCGGCGGCACCTCGCCGGATGGCGTGAATTTCACCTACACCGCCAACGACGCCAGCGCGGGCGACCTCGATGGCGACGGCGAATATGAAATCGTCCTCCGCTGGGAACCCACCAATTCATGGGGCGGCGGCATCGGCGGCCACACCGGCCCGGTCCTGCTGGATGCCTACAAACAGAACGGCACCCGCCTGTGGCGCATCCATCTCGGCCCTAACATCAACGCCTCCGCCCACATCACCTGCTTCGTCGTCTATGACCTCGATGGCGACGGGAAAGCCGAACTCGCCTGCATGACCAGCGACGGCAGCATCGACGGCCTCGGAGCCATCATCGGCAACCCAAGTGCCGACCACCGCGGCCCTAACGGTGTGGTGCTCGTCGGTCCCGAGTATCTAACCATCTTCAACGGCCAAACCGGCGCGGCGATGACTTCCACGCTTTTCGTCCCGCAGCGCCACCCGGACACACTTTATCCCACCTCCCAACAGATTGATAACATCTGGGGTGACGGTTATGGAAACCGCGTCAACCGTTTCCTAACCGGCGTCGCCTACGTGGACGGCCAGCGCCCCAGCCTCATCTTCGCCCGCGGCTACTACACCCGCACCGTTATTAGCGCCTGGGACTGGCGCGATGCCGCCCTCACCAAACGCTGGACCTTCGACAGCGACGACGGGACTCCCGGAAACGCCGCCTATCGCGGCCAGGGCGCGCACAGCCTCAGCATCGGCGATCTCGATGGCGACGGCCGCGACGAGGTTTCCTACGGCGCCTGCGCCATAGATGACGACGGCACCGGCCTCTGGAACTCGGGCCTCGGCCATGGCGACGCCACCCATCTATCCGACATGGACCCGGACCGCCCGGGCCTGGAATTCTACATGCCCCATGAGGACCCCGGCTCCTACGGCCCCTATGGCACTTCGCTGCTAGACGCCCGCACCGGCGACGTCATCTTGGGTCTATCAGGAAATGGCAGCGACGTCGGACGCTGTGTCGCTTTCGACATTGACCCGAATCATCCGGGCTTCGAAATGTGGGCGGCCAACAGCGGCCTCGTCTTCAATTCAAAGGGAAATCCGATCCCCACCACCACCCGGCCATCCTACAACTTCGGCGTCTGGTGGGATGCGGATTTCGGGCGCGAATTGCTAGATCAGAACCGCATCGACAAATGGGTCCCCGCCAATGGCAACACCACCCGGCTTCTAACCGCCACCGGCGCTTCCTCCGCCAACGGCACCAAGGCCACGCCCGCGCTCTCCGCGGATCTGTTCGGCGACTGGCGCGAGGAGGTCGTCTGGCGCGCTTCCGACGAAAGCCACCTGCGCATTTATACCACCACCATTCCCGCCACCTCGCGGCTTTACACCCTGATGCACGATCCGCACTACCGGGTGGCGATCGCCTGGCAGAATTCCGGCTACAACCAGCCGCCGCACCCCGGGTTTTTCCTCGGCTATCACATGTCCGCCCCGCCGCGATCGCCCATCTGGCGGGGCGATCTCGTTTGGAAATCGGGTCCTGCCTGGAACACCTCGGCCGCCAGTTTCAAACCCACGCCGATCGCCACCACCACCGCCGTTTTCGCCGATGGACAAAGCGTGCTGTTCGACGGCTCCGGCAACCCATCCGCGGCCGTGCTCATCGATGGAACGCTCCATCCATCCGAGGTTGTCGTGCACAATCCCACGGGCCATCACTACACCTTCTCGGGCGGTGGCGGTCTCGCCGGCCCCATGACTTTGACAAAATCCGGCAGCGGCACGTTTTCGATCACCGGCACCCATCACTACGCCGGACAGACCCTCGTCAACCAAGGGAAACTTCAGCTCACCGGCACGCTCGCTAACAGTCATGTGCGGATCCAGGGAAATGGCAGCCTCGGCGGCAGCGGAACCCTCGGTGCCGGCCTCACCACCGAAGCTCGCGCCGTCATTTCGCCGGGAAATACGGGCGCGGGGACACTCACCATCACCGGAACCGCCAGCCTGCAAAGCGCGGTGCTCGACCTCGATCTCGTCGCCACTCCCGGCGGCACCCACGACCGCCTCGCCATCACCGGCAATCTCGTGCTCGGCGGAACCACCAAGCTCCGTTTCCACCCTCTAGCAGCCATGCCCGCGCCGGGAAGCTACACGCTCGCCACCTACACCGGCAGCCTGACCGGTGGTGCCGGGAATCTAACTTACGAGGGGCTCGTCGGCCTGCCTGCCAATCTCACGGTTGGAAACGGAGCCATCGTTCTTGAAATCACCGCCACCCGCAATCCGGCAGCGGTCATCTGGCGCGGAACCGGCGGTGTCTGGGACCTCGATCAAAGCGAAAACTGGCTGCTCGCCGGTGCTCCGGCCACCTTCGTCACCGGCGACGCGGTCACCTTCGATGCCACTGGGGCCGCGGCGTCCTCTATCACGCTCGGTGGCATCCGCGTTCCCGCATCCGTCACGATCAGCGGGAATAACAACTACACCTTCACCGGTGCCGGCGGCATCGGAGGAAGCGGCGGACTCACCAAATCCGGCGCGGGAAATCTCACGCTTTCCACCACCAGCACCTACACCGGCCCGACCTCGCTGAGTGGTGGTACGGTGAGCGTTTCCACCCTTTCCAGCGGCGGTGCTCCCGGCCCGCTCGGCGCGGCGGATTCATCCCCGGCCAATTTGGTTCTAGCAGACACAATCCTCCGTTCCACCGCCACTTCCACCACCACCGACCGCGGCATCACCCTCTCAGAATCGGGAGCCGCGTTGGATGTTCCGTCTTCCGCGACCCTCATCTTGTTAGGGAATCTCACGGGTCCCGGCACCCTCACCAAAACCGGCCCCGGCACGCTCACCCTCAGCGCCGCGAACGATTATTCCGGCGGCACGCTCATCAGTGCCGGCACCGTCCGCCTCGGGGACGACACCGCCAACCAGTTCGCGCTCGGCTCCGGCATCGTCACGCTCGCCGGTGGCACGCTTACCATGAACAACTCCGAGGGCGGCGGTTCGCCGCTGTCGTCGTGGCCCGTGCACGTTCCGGCAGGCTTCACCGGACGCCTGAATGTCGATGGCCGCTGCACCTTGGGCGGCGCGCTCACCGGCGGTGGCACCTTCAACTTCCATTCCGCCTTCTACCGCGCCGACGTCGCCGCAAACTGGAGCAACTTCGCCGGCCAAATCAACGTCATCACCGACAGCGACGGCGGCGAGTTCAGGGTCGCCAGCACCGCCGGGTTCCCCAACGCCCGCCTCGATCTATCAGGCGTGCTCCACATGATTTCCCGTGCCACCGCCGGGGCCACCATCCCCATCGGCCACCTCACCGGAAATTCCCTGTCGGTGATCTCCGCCGGTTTCGGCAGCGGCGCGGCGGCTCAGAATCCGGTCACCTGGCGGGTGGGCGGCCTCGGGCTCGACGGCACCTACGCCGGCAAAATCCAAGGCAGCACCAACCTCATCAAGGAAGGCGCGGGCACGCTCAATCTATCAGGCGCTAACACCCACACCGGGACCACCACCATTTCCGGCGGCGCCCTGCGGGTTAGCGGCAGCACCACCGGCTCCAACATCAGCGTGCAAAACCTCGGCCTGCTCACCGGCGGGGGAACCGTCACCGGCAACGTGACCGTGGCCAACGGCGGTGCCGTCGCCTTCGGACTCACCCCGGACGCCACCGAGTCCCTCCGGATTGTCGGCAATCTATCAGTCGCAGGCGATTTCCTCGTTTCCGCCCGGCTTCTCGGCGGATCGTTGGTCCCCGGCAGCTACCCGCTGCTCAGCTACACCGGCACCCTATCAGGAACCCCGGCGTTCGTTTGGTCGCCGCCGCCCGGCAGCCAGCTCAGCGCGCAAATCATCCACACCGCGCCGTCCGGGGAAAATCCCGGCACCATCACCGTCACCCTCACCACCCCGCCCCGCGCCCCCGCGGAAATCATCTGGACCGGCAGCTCCAACAGCTCCTGGGACAACAGCACCCTCAATTGGAAACATCTCGGCGTGCCCGATGTGTTCCGGACCGGGGACACCGCCATTTTCGATCAAACCGGAAATAACAGCTCCCCGATCTCCCTGCTTGGAAATCTCGAACCCG
>JBIPND010000076.1:0-8540 GCA_044374015.1 Luteolibacter sp.
CGCGCCCGCCCTGCTCGCGGAGGTGGCGAGGCGCACCACCGTCATCGACCTCAACTCCCCGGTGCCGCCGTCCACGCTGGGCGGGACTTTCGAGCTTGGTTTCGCCCAAAACCGCATCCAGGCGGCGAGCGCGGATCTGTCACTCAAGCCGACCGACGAAAAGACCGCATCCGCCATCGACCTGACGGCGCGCTGGCAGGTCGATCAGCCGCTCACGGCCGAGCTCGCGGTCGAAGGCCTGAAAGCCGCCGCGGTCTATCAAATCGAGCCCGCCACCTATCAGGGGACGCTGACCTTCGATGATTTCACCAGCCGCCGGATCGACCCGTGGCTGGCGATCCTGAAGGTGAAACCCGGCGGGGTCGCCGAGCTGTCGGGCAGTTGGAGCGGCAGCGGCGCGATCAAATCCGGAAACCACCGTGGCGAGCTTTCTCTAACCACCGCCGGCTGGCAGCGTCCGGACGCGCCACCGATCACCGCGATCGGCGAGGTCACTTACGACTGGCCCGGCAAGCTCGAAACCCGGGGCCTGCGCTTGGAAATGAGCGGCCAAACGGTCGCGTTCGATGCCGCCCTCGCCGACGGGTTGCTGCGCCTCGACGACTTCCTCTGGCGCGAAGGCGAGAAGGAGATCGCGAGCGGCACCGCCAGCCTGCCGGTCCCGGCGGATTTTTCCAAATGGCGCGAACTGCTGGCCAATGACGCCCGCCCGGTGGCGATTTCGATCGACTCGCGGGTGCTCTCGCTGGGCTTGCTCAAGCCGTGGATTCCGGCGCTCGACCGGCTCGACGCGCGCTCCACCGGCCAGCTGCAGCTCGGGATTTCCGGCACTTATTCCGAGCCGTTGATCGATGCCGCCCTCGAAATCAAGGACCTCCGCTCACCGGCGCGCCCGGGGCTGCCGCCTGCGGATTTGAAAATCACCCTCAAGGCTGCGGATCAAACGGCGGTGCTCGAAGCCACCGCCACCGCCCCCGATTTTCCGGCGGCGCGGATGAACGCCAGCCTGCCATTCCGCCCCGCCGCATGGGCGGCGGATCCAGGGCTGTTAGCCGCGGAGCCCATCGATGCCAGGCTCGATCTGCCGCGCCTCGACCTGGCGCGCTTCACCACGCTGGTGCCCGCCGCCGAGCAACTCAACGGCTTTCTAACCGGGAACGTGGTGGCCACCGGCAAATTCGGCAAACCGCTACTCAAAGGCGAACTCGCCCTCACCGGCGGCGGCGTGCGCTTCAAGGACCCGCGCCTGCCCGGCATTGAAAACATCAGCGCGGCCGTCGATCTCGCGATGGACCGCATCACGCTGAAATCCCTGAAATCCGGCGTCGCCGGTGGCCTCGTCGATGGCGGCGGCACCATCGAAATCACCAACGGCAAAATCGGCAATCTCGATCTCCGCCTGCGTGGCGATCACTTGCCGGTGATGCGCAACGAGCTGCTGATCCTGCGCGCCAACATGGATGTCCGCTTGCAGGGGCCATGGGACCGCGCGGTGATCTCGGGCACCGTCGGCACGGTGGACAGCGTTTTCTATCGGGACATCGAACTGCTGCCGATCGGCGTGCCGTTCAACTCTCCCAGCGCAGCGGCCTTGCCGAGAATCGATCCGCCGAAGGCCGCGGCCGCCGCCATCCCGGAGCCCTTCCGCAACTGGGGCCTTGATGTGTTAGTTAAAAGCGGGGAGCCATTGCTCATCCGTGGAAACCTGGCCACCGGCGAGGTCACCGGCAGCATCCGCGTCCGCGGCACGGTGGCGGATCCCAAGCCGGATGGAGAGGTGAAAATCAAAAACTTCCGCGCCTCGTTGCCATTCAGCACGCTTTATGTGCGCTCCGGAACGGCCACTTTCACTCCGGCCAACGGCTTCGATCCGGTCCTGGAAATCCGCGGGACCGCCGAGCCGCGTCCTTATCGGGTGACGGTTTACGCCTATGGCCGCATGTCCGATCCACAGCTCGTGCTCACTTCCAATCCACCGCTGCCGGACAACGAGATCATGACCTTGCTCGCCACCGGCACCACCACCAGCGGCCTCGAGGATCCCCAAGCCGCATCGTCGCGCGCGCTGCAGCTCTTCGCCGAGGAACTCCGGCGCGGGCGCTTTCGTTTCGGCCGGCAGCTCCGGCCGCTGTTGGCGATGCTGGACCGGGTCGATTTCAGCCTTGCCGACGCGGACCCGTATTCCGCCGAAAGTTTCTCCACCGCCACGCTCTCCCTCACCGACCGCTGGTTCCTATCAGCCGGACTCGGCGCGGAAGGGGATTCGCGGTTCATGGTCATCTGGCGCCTTTCCTTCCACTGATGTTTTTACGCCGTGCCATTTTCCTGGTTTTTCTAACTGCGGTAACCGCCGCCGCGGAGACCCGCATCCGCATCGAGGGGGCGCAGGCCAAGAGCGAGGCGCAGTTGTTAGGTCTGATGGGCGGCAGGCTCGCCCACGTCCGCGAGAAGCCGGCCGCATCCTGGCGGGCGGACGATGCCGCATTCCTGCTGCGGCAGGTGATGCAGAAGGATGGTTATTCCCGCGTGAATGTGACTTGGAAAATCGTCAGCCGCGATGAAATCCTGCTCGTCGTCAATGAAGGTCTGCGGCTGTCTCTGGGAGAGGTGACGGTGCGCGGCGCGCCACCTCAGGCAACCGAAAAGCTTGCCAAGCTCTACCGCTCGCCTGCGGAAAAGGGCCGGCCATTTGGCAGCGGCACCGCGCCCTTCCGCGAAGAAGACCTGGCAACCGGGCGCTCCTTCCTGGTCCAGGAACTCAATGCCGAAGGCTACTGGGCCGCCGAAGTCACCATCGCCTCGCGCGAGATCGATCCGGCGAGCGGGGTGGTCACCGTGGTCATCGATGTGGATCCGGGAAAAATCCATCGGATCGGGACGCCCACGGTTTTCAGTCCGGACCAGCGCGGCGTCAAGCGGACCGCGCTCACGGTGCAGCGCTTCATCGGCCGCACCGCGCGGACCGCGAATTTGAACTCCATGCGCCTGGCGGTGGAGGAGGCGTTCATCAGCCGCGGTTATCCGGATGCCAAGATCCAGATGGGCCGCACGCTCGCCGGCGGACGCTTCATCCCCGCGTTTTCCATCGATCTCGGGACGCGGGTGCGGTTGAACCGGATTCACATCGAAGGGCTGGAGCGCACCAATCCCGCGCGCATCGCACGGCGCATGAAACGTCTGGAAGACGAGTGGTATAATGAGGCGGCGATGAACCAAAACCTGCGCGGATTTCTCGCCACCGGAGCTTTCACCTCGGCCCGGGTGGAGACCGGGCAAGTCGCCAAAAAGCGCATCGATGCCACGCTGCATTTCCAAGAAGGCCGCGCCCGCGAGGTTTCGCTGGCCGTCGGAGCCGGTTCCTATCAGGGGTTCATCAGCCGGGTCACCTATGCCGACCGCAACCTGTTCGGCGAATTGTTAGGATTCAGCACCGGCTTCGAATTCAGCTCGCGCGGGGTCCTGGGGGAGACCCGGATCACTGATCCCTGGCTGTTCGGAAGCGACGTCAGCGGCACCGCCCGCGTCTATGCCCTGATTTACGGCCGCGAGGGCTACAGCACTTTCGAAACCGGGCTGGAGGGCAAGCTCAGCCGGAAATTCGGCGATCACTATTCTCTCGAGGTGCTCGCCGGTTACTCGCTGGTGAATCTATCGGGCGAGGGGCTCTCCAGCGCGGATCTCGGGGAAACCGTTTACACCCACCCGAGGCTGCGTGTCACCCAGATCGTGGATTTCAGGGACAGCCCGGTGTTGCCGAAGAGCGGTTGGCATTTGGAGAGCCCTCTCGAAATCGGCGCGGCCGTTGGGGACCTCTCGACCGGCTACGTCCAGGCCGGACTCAAGGGCGGTTGGTATCGCAAGATCAAGCGGAGCTATCAGTTGGGAATCGGCGGCGAATGGGGGATGGTGGTGCCGTCGGGCGATGGCAGTGACATGCCCATTGACCTGCGATTGTTCAATGGCGGTTCGCGCAGCGTCCGGAGTTTTCCCGAACGCGAACTCGGTCCCACGGGCACGGGCAACCATCCGGTGGGTGGCGAGGCGATGTGGAGCACCAATCTGGAACTCACCCGCAGTTTCGGCGGCTCGCTCGGCGCGGTGGCGTTCCTGGACGCCGGTTCGCTGGCTACGAATTTCGATGAAATCACCTCCGCCGAAGTGGAGCTCGCCGTCGGGCTTGGGTTGCGTCTGGAACTGCCGGTCGGCCCGGTGCGGCTGGAATACGGCTACAACCTCACCCGCGATCCGGGCGAGCCGACCGGCACGATCCACTTCGCCATCGGCTTCGCCTATTGAGCGGTGCCTCATTCCGCGGTCCGGAGTTCAAGCTTTAGCTTGCCTCTTCCAGAGCACGGTAAACCGCGAACTCCGGACCGGTTTCCGGTGGCACACGCCAGTTGCGGTTAGACCTTGAACAACCCGCCGCGTTTTCCGCCCAGCACGGCGGCTCCCATGATCGCGACCGAGAGGAAAACCATCGCCCAGACGCCCAGCGCGGCGGCCAGTTCGGTGCCGTTGCCGAGGGTGCTGAGCAAGGTGTAGATCGCCTTGGTGATCGGATAGTGCTGCTCCTGTTGGGCGAGGATCAGGCTGTCGCTGACTTCCAACATGGCGAAGGCAAACGCGAGAATCGAGCCGGCCGCCAGGTTCGCGCCGATCAACGGAATGGCGATGCGGCGCAGCGTGCGTGCCGGAGTGGCACCGAGGGATTTGGCGGCTTCCTCGAGCATCGGGTTGCTTTGCTGCAGGCCGGCGACCGCCGACCGCACGATGTAGGGCAGCCGCCGGATGGCGTAGGCGATGACGATCAGCATGAACGGGCTGCCGCCGGCGCCGACCAGGAAATTGAAGGCCTTGCCTTCCTGCGAGAGCGCCAGATAGCCGAAGGCCATCACCAGCCCGGGCACCGCGAGCGGCATCATCACCAGCGCATCCAACCACGCGCGGATTTTCAAGTCCGAGCGCACCACCACCCACGCGACGCTGAGGCCGATGGCCAGCGCGATCAAGGTGGCGCAACCGGCGTAAAGCAGGCTGTTCTGGATCGATGGGACCACCAGACCATTGCCCAGCGCCTCGACGTAGTGGCGCATGGTGAGCGTGTCCGGAATGACGGTGCCATACCAGCGGCCGGCGATGGAAAGCAGCACCACACCGAGGTGCGGGATGGAGGCGATCACAAACACGCCGATGAAAAACAAGCTGCACGCGGCGTTTTTCCAACCGGTTAGCTGCAGCGAATTCGCGCGGCCTTTCGGCCGTGGCGCGGTCCCTAGCGGCGCGCGGCCCATCACCAGTTTCGAGAGCGCGAAGACTGCGGCGGCGGTGATCAGTAGGATGGCGGTGAGTGCGTAGGGGATCGGGTTTTTGTCGAGGCTTTTGAGGCCGTCGAAAATCTGCACCGGGGCGACCCGCGCGTAGTCGAACACCAACGGCACACCCAGCTCGGTGAACGACCAGATGAAAACGATCGAGGACCCGGCGAAAACCCCCGGCATGGCGAGCGGCAGGGTGATCCGGAAAAAGCGCTTCCACGGCGGGCAGCCGAGGTTTTCCGCCGCTTGTTCCATCGCCGGATCGAGGTTTGCCAGCGCGGCGGCGATGTTCATGTAGAGGATCGGATAGAGATGCAGCGCGTTCATCGCGACGATGCCGGCGAAGCGGCCGTTGGCGAGCCAATCGTAGGGCAGCGCCGCGTCCATCAGGCCCATGTCGATGAGCAGCGCGTTGAACGCGCCATTCACCCCTAACATTTGTTTCACCCCGACCGCGCCGACGAACGGCGGCAGGATCATCGGCGCAAGCACCAGCACGCCGAGCGCCGGTTTTCCGAAAAAATCATAACGATGGCTGACGAGCGCCAGCGGAAAGGCGATCGCCAGCGTGGCGAGCGTGCTGGTGATGCCGAGCGCGAAGGCGTTCCACATCCCCTCCCGATAGATCGGATTGCGGAAAACCGCGGCGAAGAACTCCAGGGTGAAATGGTGTGAGCCGTCCGCGCGGGTGCCCTCGAAGGCCTGCTTCACCACCATCCCGGCCGGATAGATGAAGAACACGGCGAACAGAACGCAGACGATTGCGGTGACGGTGATGGCGTTGCCGCGTTTCATGATGGGCTGCTGGAGCGGCGGTCTGCGACCGTTGATGTTGGATCTTCTGTAGCGTCGGTCTGTGACCGTCGCTGACTGGCCCCGAGGCCGAGGTGTGAAAAAGGTGCCAATGAAGAGGCTTCGCGCGTCTTCAGCGGCATCGACGCTCGCAGAGCGCCGCTACAAGCGTCCCGTCTTCTGCGGCGGTCTGCGATTGTTGATACGCTTGTGAGGTGAACGAGAGGAATCATCTGAAGTGGGACGGACAACGAGGGCCTGATTGCCGGATATTTTCAAGGCATTTAGGCTCTCCTCGCGGAAAAGAACTTCAACTGGCACCACCTCCGTTCCCAGATCTCCCGCCTCCTCAAGGCCGCAGCCGTGGCGCAAACCCATAAGGAGTGTGGACATTCCTGTCCACCAGCCAATGAACCGCGAAAGAAAAGTGCTGCCAGCTCTCTCTTTAGCTCCTCTCATTGGCATCCACGATCTGAAGGTCGTGGCTCCTTATTTCCCCTCCCCGCAAATCGCGCGCGACACCGCTGCCACCTCATGGATTTCATGAACCCGGCCGGCTTGGTGCGTTTCTGAAGGGCGAAGGTGAAATCGATGGCCGCCTGATAGGCGGGGTCGAAGGGATGGCTGGTCCTCAAGTCCAAACCGTTGAAGTGGATGGCGCTCGCGGCGAGCGACAAGGTCTTGCCGACACCGGCTTCGTCGGCCAACAGCTGCCGTGCCTTGCCATAGAATCTGATAATTCCCGGCGAAGGCGCTCTTGGTCTCGTTGATCGAGCCGAGAAAGCTGGTCTTCGATCCGGCGGCGGTCTCGATCACACCCGCCTTGCCGTGCAGGAAAACCCGGTCTTTCGGCACCACCCGGATTTCCACGCGGCCGCTGGTGAGAAGATCATGAAGTTTGCGGTAGCGCTGCTTGTGCAGCAGTGCCTCGACCTCGGCGGGCACCTCGATCCTGCGACGATCCATCTCGGAGACGTCGTCGCACGGAATGCCGGCCTCACTGCCGCGGCAGCCGTAGTCTTCCACCCGCATCACGGCGTCCGACTTGGACGCTGGAATCTCGACGCGGAACAGGTGGGCACCGAACTGGTCCGGTGCGCCGAAGTCCACGAATTTGACGGGTGGGGTCATGGGGTTGAAGAGGAAGATGGGCCAGCAAGGTCCCTGCTCCATATTTATTCCGCCCGCGAGAGGCGGTTGATGCCGCGCTGCAGGAACTGGGTATCGACCGCGGTGGCGACCGCGTCGTCCAGATAGACGGTGAAATTCTCCTCGGCGAATTCGATCGAATGAAGCTCTTCGAGGTTGCCTTTGAACGCCTCGACCAGGCCTTTCATGTTTTTGATTTCCTTGCCGTTCACCTTGCGCACGATCAGGTTGCGAAGCCCTTCATAACCGACCGTGGCGGGCGTGGGAATCGAGCCGCTGAGCAGAATGATCCGGTCCACCTGGTCCTCGAATTTTTCAGGGTTTTCCAAGGCATCGAGGAAATTCAGCGGGGCGTTGCTGGTCCAGTCCTTGCCGAAACCTTCCAGCAGCGGGCGCGTCAGTTCCTGGAAAACAAACCCGCCCTTGATCAAGTAGTTCGGCGCTTTGTCGAACTGATAGCCCGGCACCAGCCGCGCGCTTTCCTCTTCACGGGCAAGCGTGGCGTCGATTTCAAGGGGCTGCCCGTCACGCAGCAGCGAGAGCTTGATGGTGTCTCCGGTGGATTTTTCACCGCGGATCAGGTGGCCCCAGAAAAGGCTGCCATAGTTCGGGTGCTGATAGTATCCACGGCGGTCGATCGGCTGGCCGTCGAGTGCGAGCAGGACGTCGCCGGTTTTGACTCCGGCGAGGTCGGCCGCACCGCCCTTGCGGACCTTGTTGATGAAGAGCCCGCCCTGGTCATCGGTGAGTTTCAGCCACTGGCGGAATGAGGCGTCATCGGTGCGGGCGATCGAAACGCCGAGGCTCGGAAAACCCTTGTAATCTCCGTCCGAGGCTTCTTTGAGAAAGCGGGTGATGATGTCGGTGGAGGCGACGTCACAGATCTGGTCTTTCGAATTGTAGCTGGTGAGCAAGCCCGCGAGCTTGCCATCGCGCAGCACCGGCAGCGAGTAGCTGCTGGCGGCGCTCTGCATCGAGGCCTTGACCAGATAGGTCAGGAAACTGTGGCCGGGCAGGAAATTGGGGGCGACGTCGATGCTTTGCAGCGTGCCGGGCGTTAGAAGCGCCTGGCCGTTGTCCTCCACTTGCAGGATTTCTAGCGTGCTGCCGATCTTGGGGGGCTCGGTCATTTCCAGCGGGTTGGCGTTTTCAAACAGCACCTGGCCTTCCTCTTCGGACACCGGTCCTAACAGCGCGAGATTGGCCTCGTAGTCCACGGCGATGACCTTGGCCTGCGCGAAGCGGGTGCCGTCGGTGGATTCGAACTCGAGAAACGTCGCATCG
>JBIPND010000018.1:0-14191 GCA_044374015.1 Luteolibacter sp.
GCAGCACCGGCTCCTTGGGCTTCGCGAAGAATCCAAAGCGGTGTCGCCGCTGCGCTCTGCCACCGCAGTCCATGCAGTGGCACCCCTTTGGGGACCGGTTTACGGGATTGCAACTGCGGCGATCCGCCTCACCCTCACCCTATGAATCTCGCGCGGCTCTTCATTTTTATCAACATCGCCCTCCCCACGGTTGCGGGTGCCACCGGCTTCGTTCTTGCGAAGGAACGCCCTCCGATCCAGTCGCTGGCGATCAAGGAAGCCAGCGGCCTCGCCGTTTCCCCGCGGGACAGCCGGTTCCTCTGGGCGGTCAACGACTCCGGCGGCACCGCCGATCTCCACCTCTTCAACACCGACGGCACCGAGTGCGGCCGGGTCAAGGTCTCCGGGGCTAACAATATCGACTGGGAGGACCTCGCCTCATTCACCCTCGACGGAAAATCCTGGCTGCTCATCGCGGACACCGGCGACAACAACGCCGTGAGAAAATCCGTCTCCCTCCATATCATCGGCGAGCCGAAGCTCCCCGCCGATGGCGCGAAACTGGCAGTTACGGCAGCGGCCGAATGGCGCATTGATTTCACCTATGAAGGTGGCCCGCGGGACTGCGAGTCCGTCGCGGTTGATCTTGTTAGGGAGAAAATCATTCTGGTTAGCAAGCGCACCAAGCCGCCGGAAGTTTACGAACTGCCACTGCGCGCCTCCAAAACATCCGGCCCGGTCGTCGCGGTGAAGGTTGGCGAACTCCTCACCGATTCCCCTGCCGGAAACCTGATCCCCTTCGCCAACCAACCGGTCGCCATGGACATCAGTGCCGACGGTTCGCTTGCCGCGATCGCCACCTATTACGGGGTTTTCCTGTTCCCGCGGCAGCCTGCGGAATCCTGGACCGAGGCCTTCGCAAAAAAGCCGCAGCCACTCGCGCCCCACGGCCTCGCCCAGGCTGAGTCGCTGGCGCTTTCCAAGGATGGTAAAACCATCTTCGTCGTCTCCGAAGGCCGGAATTCGCCGGTCGTGCGCTATCAAAAAAGCGCTCCGTGAGTGGCGCTTCAGTGGCGGGCCGGCACCAGCGTGCGGCCAACGCACGGCGACGGGATGCGATTTCATGCAGGATGGATTCCAAACGGTTGACTTCGACCGGCTTGACCCGATGGGAATCACAGCCATGGCCGCGGCTGACGCGCATGCCTTCCTCCGTGCCGTATCCGCTCAGCGCGATGCCGATGGCCGAGTGACGGGTGGCCACCTCGTGAAGGTCCACCAGCGTCTTGGTGATGGTTAGACCGAGGCCGAGCCCGCCATCTCCGCCACGTTCGCCCTGCTCGAAGGATCGGAAAAACATCGTTGAGACCGGCATTGACTTCCATGTGGTCAAGCCCTCCGAGCCGGGGATGCTCCGGGAAATTCTCAACCAACTGGCAGAAGAGAAGCGCTGACCGAGGGCGTCAGCTTCCCGCGAGGGCCTTTTTCAGCGCCGCATGGTAGGCGTTGCGCGGGAGCTCGTAGCCGCCGAACTGGGCGAGGTGTTCGGTCATCCACTGCGTATCCAGCAGCTTGAACTGCATTTCCCGCAGCCGCTCGACGAGGGCGACGAGCGCGATTTTCGAGGCGTCGGTTTTGCGCGAAAACATGCTTTCGCCGCAAAACACGCCGGGCAGCGCGACACCGTAGAGCCCGCCTTGAAGGCCGTCCGCGTCCCAACACTCGACGGAGTGGGCGTGACCGAGATCGTGGAGCGCGCAGTAGCTTTCGAGAATCACCTCGTCGATCCAGGTTTCGTCGCGCTCGGCGCAGGCGAGCATGACCTCGCGGAAGGCGGTGTCCCATCGCACTTCGAACGGCTTTTTGCGCAGGCTGCGCTGGAGCCCGTGGGGGATGTGGAACCGCTCATCCAGCGGAATCAGCCCGCGCAGTTCCGGGGAGAACCACTGGATCTGTCCTTCGTGTGCCATCGGAAAAACGCCGCGGGCATAGGCCTCCAGCAAAATTTCCGATGGAATGATTTTCGACATCGGGGAAGTGGGAATCGGTCAATCGAGCGCCTTGCCGACGATGGTGGCGAAGGCGTTGTGATCGTGGATGCTTTCATGATTCACCGCTTTCACGGTGAAGGAGGACACCCGCGGGTCGGCACGCAGCAGCGCGGCGGCATTTCGAACCACGTCCTCGACGAAGACGGGATTGTCATAGGCCTGCATCGTGACGAAGCGCTCGTCGGTGCGTTTCAACAAGGCGTAAACCGGGGCGGAGCCGGATTTTTCGGCGACCTCGATCAGGTCCTCGATGAGGATGAGTTCCCAGCCGCCGGCCTTGGCCTTGGGCCGGACTTCGAGGGTGACGTAGCCGCGCTGGTTGTGGGCGCCGTAGTCGCTGATTTCCTTGCTGCACGGGCAGAGCGTGGTGACCGGCACCGTGACACAAAGCACGAAGTCATCGACGGTGCCGTTGGAGGTTCCTTGAAAAACCACATCGCAGCCGACCTTCGCCGGCGAGCCGGAAACCGGGGCTTTCTTGGTCACAAAATAGGTGAACGCCACCTCGATGTGCGCCTCCTCGGCGTCCAGGGTTTCCTTCAAATCGTGAAGAATCTCGGGCAGCGTGCGCATGGTCACCTCGCCCTCGTGCTTGCTGAGCACTTCGAGAAAACGGCTCATGTGCGTGCCCTTGAAGTGATGCGGCAGATGCACCGACATCGAGATTTTCGCGACCGTGGGAAATGGGTTGCCCTCGTGATCGAGCACTTGGATCGGGTAGCGCAGATCGGAGACGCCGACCTGGTCGATGGCGATGCCGCGGGTGTCCGGGGTCGCCTGGATGTCGGGCAAGGGAGATGGTTGGTTAGACATGATTCAGGAAATGGGGCCTTTTTCGTATTCCGCCCAGGAGGAGGAGGTTTCCCAGACACGCACGCGGATGAGACGGACGTCCGGGTTGAGGAGATAGCGGGTGTCGGTGCGCCGCGCATATGCAGTTAGAGCGGCGGCGGCGTGGTCGAAAATCGTGCGCGCCATCAACTCGGTGGTCGGATCCTGGTTTTCAAAACCGATGACACGCTCGCCGTAGCGTGCTTTGAAATCTTCGTAGGCGGGATCCGCCGTATTCATGCAGAGCGCGTGATCGAAGGAATCCAACCACTCGCCGACGGCCTCCTTGATGATCTTGAAATCACAGACCATCTGGTTGTCATCGAGTTCGTCCGCTTCGATCACAAACTCGATCTTGCGGGTATGGCCATGCGGAAACCGGCACTTGTCCGGATGCTTGGTGAGCATGTGGCCGTTTTCCACTTCGAGGGATTTGCAGATTCGATAGGGCATGATGAAGAGACTTTTTAACCGCAGATGAACACAGATGGACGCAGATAAGAGAGGATCATCTTTTCTTTCTTAACGTTCATCTGCGTTCATCTGCGGTTCATTTTATCTTCTGATCTAAGGATCGGAAGTTCCGGGGTTTGGGCGTAATGCGTGGGATCGGGCAGGCTGGCGAGGATGAATGCTTCGCGGCGCTCGACGCAGGTGCCGCAGACGCCGCAATGCAGCTCGCCCCCTTTGTAGCAGGACCAAGTTTCGGAAAAATCGATACCAAGTGCGACGCCACGTTTCGCGATCCCGGCTTTATCAGTATCGATGAACGGCCGGAGCAACTGGATTTTCGCGTAGGTCCCCTCGCCCATCGCGGTGGCCATCGCTTGCATAAACGGCTCGCGGCAGTCGGGATAGATCGCGTGGTCGCCGGAATGCGCGGCGATCACCAGGCCATCCGCCTCGATGCTTTCGGCGTAACCGGCGGCGATCGCCAGCATGATCCCGTTGCGGAACGGAACGACGGTTTGTTTCATCGTCAGCTCGGCGTAGTGACCGTCCGGGATCTCGCCGCCGGATTTGAGCAAATCGGATTTGAAAAGCTGATTGATAAAATCCAGCGGGATCGTCTGGTGCGTCACGCCGCGGCGGTCCGCGTGGAGTTTGGCAAACGGAATCTCGCGGGCGTTGTGTTTCGCGCCGTAATCAAACGACAAACAAGCGGCCACCTCGTGGGTTTCCAGCGCCTCGTAAAACGCGGCCACCGAATCCATTCCCCCGCTCAGCAGCACGCAGACTTTCATGCGGATGGGGCCGGCGGTTCCGGGTAGGTGGCTTCCGTGGTGAGCTGGATTCCGCCGCGCGGGGCGAATTCGCCGCGGACGATGAGTTCCTGCGGCTTGAGCGACGCGACCAGATCGTCGAGGATCCGGTTGACGATTTCCTCGTTGAAGGCGGGTTGGTTGCGGAACGAGGCGAGGTAGAATTTCAGGCTCTTGGTCTCGACACAGGTCTCACCGGGCACATAGCGGATGACGATTTTCGCGCTGTCCGGCTGACCGGTGACCGGGCACAGCGAGGAGAATTCCGGGCAATTCAAGGTGATCCAATAGCGCCGGCCCGGTCGTTGATTGGGAAAAATTTCGAGCTTCGCCTCCTCCGGGCTGGCGGGCAGGCGGGTGTCGGCTTTTCCAAGCAGGGACAAATTCTGGAGATCTTCGCGACCGGACATGCCGGGATCCTAAAATTGATTGCCGAAACGTCGATTCCTTTTTCCGCGGAGCGTCCGCCGGGCCCCGACACGCGGATCTACTTGGCCTTGGGGCTACGGAGCGCTGGCTTTAGCCGGCCAGTCTCGCCGGCTGAAGCCAGCGCTCCACCAAGCACCCGGCGCAGCGCGGGTTCTGGGGCACCCGGGTGTCCTCGGCGCCCGCGTCAGGGCTGTTCCCGGGCTTTGCGCCAGAAATCCAGGCGCTCTTTGATGCGTTTTTCCAGCCCCTGCTCGCCGGGCTGATAGTAAGTGCGGCCTTCCGGGAGATAGGCCTGCGGGACATAGGCGCCTTCGTAATCGTGGGAATAAAGATACTTCATCGCCTCATCGGTTTCACCGGACGCGGCGGCGAGCTTTTTGCGGGTCTTGGTGCGCAAATGCGGCGGCACCGCGAGGGTGCGGCCGTTTTCCACGTCGGCCATGGCGCGGCCGAGGGCGGCGTAGGCGGTGTTGGATTTGGGCGCGGTGGCCAGATAGACGGTCGCGTGGGCCAAGGGAATCCGGCCTTCGGGCATGCCCACGAACTCAAGCGCTCCGTGGGCATCCAGCGCCACCCGCAGGGCGTTGGAATCCGCGAGGCCGATGTCTTCCGATGCGGCGATCACCAAGCGCCGCGAAATGAAGCGCGGGTCTTCTCCGGCATGCAGCATTTTGGCCAACCAATAAAGCGCGGCATCCGGGTCCGAACCGCGGATCGATTTGATGAAAGCGGAGGCGGTGTCGTAGTGCGCATCCCCGTCCATGTCATAGACGATGGCTTTGCGCTGGATCGATTCTTCCGCCACTTCGAGCGTCAACCGCACCACGCCGTCGTCGCCGGCGGGAGTGGTCAGACCGGCGAGTTCGAGCGCGGTGAGCGCTTTCCTAACATCCCCGTCGGATTTCCCGGCGAGGTGGTGGAGGGCCTCGGGTCCGGCGGCGATTTGATAGGCTCCCAGGCCGCGCTCGTGATCGGCGAGCGCGCGGTGGAGGACGGCGATGATGTCGTCCAGCGGCACCGGTTCCAGCTGGAAAATCTGCGAGCGGGAAACCAGCGGCGAGTTGACGTGAAAGTAGGGATTGTGGGTGGTCGCGCCGATGAAGCGCACCACGCCGCGCTCGATGTGCGGCAGCAGCACGTCCTGCTGGGATTTGTTGAAACGGTGGATTTCGTCGATGAAAAGGATGGTCGTCTCGCCGCGCAGCTCGCGCCAGGTGCGGGCCTGGTCGATTTTCGCGCGGATTTCGGCCACGTTCGATTCCACGCCGTTGAGTGATTCGAAGCGCGAGCCGGTGCTGCGCGCGATCACGTTGGCGAGCGTGGTTTTTCCGGTGCCAGGCGGGCCGTAAAAGATCAGCGAGGTGAAACGGTCCGACTCGATGGCGCGGCGGAGCAACTTCCCCGGCGCGAGGATGTGTTGTTGTCCGGCGACTTCTTCAAGCGTGCGCGGCCGCATCCGCGCCGCCAAGGGCTCGGCGGGGGTTGGCTTGTCGGGTAGCGCGGCGGGAGTGGTGAAAAGATCGGGCACGGAGGAGGGGCAGAATCATCGTAGCATCCGGGAAGCCGCGCCAGCTCAGAAAGTGCGCGGGGAGATTTCGCCCGCCACGGTCATGACGATTTGCCACCGCACGGCTGTCCGGAGTTCACGATTTATCGTGCTCTTCTTGAAGACAAGCTGAAGCTTGAACTCCGGACCGCCGTCAGGGAAGTCCGACGCTCGAGCCGATTCCGGTGATCTGCCTAGCGGCGGCGGGTTTGCTCTTCGATGAAGATTTCCGCGAGCCGGAAGCAGCGGCGGGAAAGATCCTTGGCATCGTTGTCACCGATCAGGGCAACGCCTTCCTCGCTGACTTCGGCCAGATAGATTTTCCAGGCCATTTTGGTGAGCAGTTCGGGATCGATGCGCGGCCGTGGCGGAGCGGGCTGCGGCGGGGCCGGCGACTTCATCGACGGTTGGGGCGCAGCAGGACGAGGCGCATCCTGGGTTTGCTCGAAAAGTTCGCTCAGATCCTGGATCGGGCTGGCGGAGTTTTCGGCAACAAATGGAGCCGCAGCCTGCGGGGCACCCTGTCCTTGGCCCTTGCCCTTGCGGCGGCGGCGTTTGCGTTTGGCTCCCTCACCTTGGTTTGAATTTCCGGTCGAGGCCGCTTCGGGCTCCGGCCAATCGGCCTCGGTGGAAGCCGGCTTGGGCTCGTGGGCGGGTTCCGGCGCGGATGCCCGGGGTGGCTCAATGGAAACCGGGACGGCCTTCTCTTCCTTCACCGCCGCCGGCTCACTCGGCTTGGCGACTTTCTTCGGCCGCGGGGTGGAAACCCGGCGGACGCGCGGGGCGGCTTTGGCTTCCGGACTTGGGGAATTTTCTGGGGGTAATGAAGTTTCGTCGCTCATGTTGCTGGCCGGAAGCAAGACCGCCACCGGCGCGGGCGTCGAGAATATTCAGGTGCGCAAGGTGCCGCACATGAGGATTTTCGAAAATGCCCGGGGTGGAAAGTGATCTGGCGAGTTGGGCACCAGCCAGATCCGGGCAAGACGCCCGGACAACGGACTGGAGCGAGACGCTCCAGCTACCTTTTCACAGCTCGTGACGCGCGACAGCGTGGATTCCGGCTCCCGATTCACCGATTCTGCTCGATCTTTTTGCACATTTCTCGTTCTTCGGTAAGCGTCCTAACATCCACCCCCTATCCATCCGCCGCTGATCGTGCATGCTCGCCGGGATGTTCAAACCACGCCCCATTCCATCCGGTCGGCTCACCTGCGCCGACGTCCGCTTCGTCGAAGACGACTTCCCGCGCCGGCTCCAGCCCCGCCTCGTCATCGAATTCAGCGAAGGCCTTTCCCTCTTGCTAGAGGATCACGCCGCCATGCCACTCACCGCCGATTTCGTCGCCGCTTTCCGCAAGCACCTAACCACGAAAGGAGGCCGCCCGTGCTGAATCTCACCAGCGCGGCACTCAAGGTCTTTCCCGCGCTCGACCCCTGCGACACACGGCATTATTTTTTTAAGCGCCAAGTGCTTTACTGGCGCCTGATCCAGAGAAAATCCTAACCAAAGCGCCCGGTTTCGTCTCTGTTTGGCTCGCATGAAAGCCCTATTCGAAGAAAATACGATGGCACCGTGGCGCGGCACCGAACCCGGCGCGGTGGTTCTTGGCGAACTGGAAGTCCGACCCGCACTGCCCGATGAAATGCAGCGCGTCGCCACCTTGCCCAACGAGGAACACTACCTCGGAGCCGGTCGCCAAGTCAAAAGCGTGTGCCTAGCAAGAAAAGCAAACCCGTAGCAGTAACAACGGCTCCGATGAGAACATCCATAATCCGCATGTGCTGCCGGTATCGGTTGGCAGTGGTTGCCACCCTTCTGTCAGCTATCGCCGCGCAGGCCGAACCGGTCGGCCAGTTCATCCTGCTCAATCGCAAGCTGCCTTGGCGCGGGGGCGAGCCCCAGCCGGTGACCCGGGAAGAACTCATGGAAGTGAAAACAGCGCTGCCGCCTGTGCCCGATGCGGGCGTGCGGATTGGTGTCGGCTACATTTTTTCGTATCTGCGATCGATGAACGATGAGGTTTTGTTGGCATCCCTGCGGAGCCTGCTCCGTCATGCTGAGGAAACCGACACTCCGATCCTGGTTCAACTGGATGGGGAACAATGGTGGGATGCGCGTCCGGATTTGTGGAACTGGTGGGATCCTTCGCTGCCAGGTTTTGATCCTGCCAACCGGAAAAACGTGGAGTGGTTTGGATGGACCGAGGACGACGCGTTGAAAATCGCGTGGCGCAATTGGGGGAGGCAATTGCGCGTCCGTCCGCCACCCAATTTGATGAGCCCGGCCTACCGCAACGTGTGCCATGAAAAAATGGAAGTGTTCATCCCGGTGGTGATGGCGTGGTGGAAACAGTTGCCGGCGGAAAAGAAGGATTTGCTGGTCGGCATCAAAGTGGGCTGGGAATCCTCGATCGGTGTGAACGCCTGGCATTACCCCAACGGCAACGACTTGTTGGACCAGCCGGAGAGCGAGGATCCACGAACGGGGCTGGACGCAAATTCAGTTCCCGATCGCGGGGTGACGACCGTTGGCTATGCGGCGGTAAAAACGGCGGGCATTCGCAACCAGGGCCAAATCACCGAAGCTGACCTCGCCGCAGTGGTCCAACGCCATCTCGATGACCTGTCGCACCAAGCCTCGCGTCTGGGTGTGCCGCGCGAAAAACTTTTCACGCACGGGGTCGGTTGGAAAGAGGGCGAATTGCTCTATGACACTGCGGTGAATCAATACAGTTGCCCGGGCTGGAGTTTTTATAAGCACGCGAGGAATCCCCGTCAGGACATGGGGGTGCAGAGAGCGTTGGCGCGCAGCACGGCGCCATCGTGGGCGGCGACGGAATGGCTTTACCAGGGCCCTCGCGAAGTGGGTTCGTGGCGGGCGGCGCTGGAAGCCACGCTGGACGACAAACGCTGCCGCTATCTCTGCATTTACAACTGGGAAGGCATTCGCGAAAACCCGGTGGCCCTCGAAGCGATCCGCCAAACCGTGGCTGCTTCCAAAACCCTTTCAAAACCGGGAACCGAATAAGTGATGAATCATCGGCGAGTCAAGATGCCGGCGCTTGTGTAAAATGCATTCAGTCCGGCTTCGCCCCGGTGAGGCCGGGACCCTTTGAAAGCGCGTTGGAAAGTTGCCTGGCGATGCTGCGGATGAGCGCCAACCGAAGCATCTGGCCCCAATGGCGCTGGAATTTTCTCCGCTGATGGACCAGGGAACTCAAAATCGTGACATAATACATATGAAGGAAGGCCTGCCTGTCGATGCCACCCGCGGCACCGCCGTAGGCTGATAGAAAAACCTCGAAGTCATTTGCCTTGGACGCGGGTTTCAACGCGAACGAACGACCCAGCCATGCGTGATAGAAATCCAGGTCGCTGAGAAACCGGCAGATATCATGACTGACAGATCCCCTTTTGCGCCCCAGAAAATCGATTCCGACCACCCCGGTTTGCGAGATCAGAATGTTGGTGGCTTTGAAATCGCCGTGAAGGGTGGCGCAGTCCATCGTCGCCCCCCGCTGCCGCCCCGCGCACTTCAGAGCGACTTGCAGATAGTTCCTGAGAGCCGGGTCATGGGCCGTCGCCGCGCTCTCCAGCCCACTGCTGTTTTCAAACACTTTGACGATCCCCTTCAACTGCTTGTTGTTGACCGGCACCCCGGGTTCGATTTCCGACTGCGCATGAAACCAACGCAGCCACCCGGCCACTTTGCGGATGTGGGCGTGGCGCCTCTTGGTGAAAAACCAGTCGGTTTTGAGAACCTGATTGAAAGTCCGCGCTTCCACCCATTCCATGATGACGGCATGGTGCTCCGGGATCCAACCGTACGGCTCCGGCACGGTGTAACCCCGCTCGCGATCGGCGCGGGCGTGATAATGGCGCAGCGCCGCGTAGAGGCTGCCGGAGTCGTCCATTGCGCGGGAGGGCTTGGTGATGATCTTGATGGCGATGGATTTGCCGGAGCGCGCCGAGGCCAGGCGGTAGACGGTGGACTCGCGCCGAACCATCGGAGCGCCCTTCGATTTCCAGTCGGCCGGCCAGTCTAACGGGCACTCGGCAGTTTCCCTGAATCTCGTGAGGATCGCCCCGCACCGTGGATCCACCCCAGGGTCGTCCGGCTCGGCGCTCTTGAATCGGCTTGCGAGCATGGGGGGGTTTAGTTTCCGGGAGACGCAAGGTCAAGCAACCACTCGGAGCGGGGGAAAAAGGAAGTTCCGGACCGGTCACTCAGCAGTTAGAAACGCCCGCTAGAAGCGCTTCGGACCGGTGGCGAGCCTGGCGTTGTGAATCTAGGTCCACGGGCTGGAGACGGGTGTATCCGAGGCGATGGTTTTCCAACTGCCGGGGAGCAGGGTGGTGCTGGTTTGCAGGGTCAGCAAAATGAACGGGGTGGTCCGGAGGCCGAGGGTCACGGTGCCGTCGGCGGCGCGGGTGATGAAGGTCAAGTTGGGGCGCGGTCGGCAGGTGAAACAGGCACCTTTGTTTCAACGCCCTACAATCATGCCGCGGCCGCGACAATCATTGTGGCTGCCTTGATGGCCGAAAGTGCCAAATCAATTTCTGATAGCCATTGCTTCAAGGAGCCATGACACTCTTGTCGTGGGCCAATGAGATGGGAAAGGTCCGCGCCGAAGGCACTCTACTTTCGCCCATCATTGGCTGGTGGACAGGAGTGTCCACGCTCCTTATACGCGGCGCATTGGGCGGAAAGAGAATTTTTAACCGAAGAGTCACGACTGAAAAACGCGATGGTTCGCCTCGGCGGACTGGATGAGGTGCTGGAGGGCAGCTAGATTCATTCGGACGGATTGAGGCAGGATGGACCGGCGAAGGGCGAGCAGGATTTGATGCGCTCGCTGCGCGAAAAAGCCGGGCGGGATTGCTCCCGTCCGGCTTTTTGGTTTGGACTCGTGGGCGAGACGCCCACGCTCCTTGATTAGTCTTCCTGGCCCGGGCTCCAGTCTTCGGAGGCGGCGGCGGCGAGGTTGAACGCTTGCTCGAGGCCGACCATCTCGGAGGATGGGCGGAGCGACTCGAAGCTGGCGCTTTCCTTTTTCAGCTGCTCGTCGGAGTAACCGACGGCCTTGATCGAAAGTCCGATGCGGCGCTCGACCTTGTCGACCTTGATGACGCGGGCTTCGATCTCTTCGCCGACCTTGATGATGTCCTTGACCTTCTCCACGTGGTCTTCGCTGAGTTGCGAGATGTGGATGAGGCCGTCGATGTCACCGTCGAGGCTGATGAAGGCGCCGAACGACGCGATCTTGGCGACGGTGCCTTTGACGAGGTCGCCGACCTTGAAGCGGCCGTCGATGAGGGACCATGGATCGCCTTCGGTTTGTTTGATGCCGAGGGAGACACGTTGGTTGCCCTTGTCGATGGCGAGCACGATGGCTTCCACTTCGTCGTTCTTTTTGAGAACTTCGGACGGGTGGTTGATCTTGCGGGTCCAGGACATGTCCGAGACGTGGATCATGCCATCGATGCCTTCTTCGAGTTCCACGAACGCACCGTAAGCGGTGAGGTTGCGGACCGGGCCCTTGATGGTGGCGCCGACCGGGTAGCGGAGTTCGATTTCATCCCATGGGTTGGAATCGAGCTGACGCACGCCGAGCGAGATTTTCTGCTCTTCGATGCTGATACCGAGGACGACGGCCGAGATTTCCTGGCCGATTTCGAGCACGTCGCTCGGGCGAGTGATGCGCTTGACCCAGCTGAGTTCGGAAACGTGGACGAGGCCTTCGACGCCGCGCTCGATTTCGATGAACGCGCCGTAAGGGAGGAGCTTGGTGACGCGGCCCTTGACGTTGTGGCCGATCGGGTATTTCCGCTCGATGTCTTCCCATGGATTGTCGGACATCTGCTTGAGGCCGAGGGAAACGCGCTCTTTCTCTTTGTCCACGTCGAGGATGACGACATCGACGGATTGGCCGATGTGGAGGAGTTCGGAAGGATGGTTGATGCGGCCCCACGACATGTCGGTGATGTGGAGCAGGCCGTCCATGCCTTGGAGATCGACGAAGGCACCGAAGTCGGTGATGTTCTTGATCGCGCCGGTGACCTTGTCGCCGATTTTGACGGTGGAAAGGAAGACCTGGCGTTGCTCGGAGCGCTCGGCTTCGATGACTTCGCGGCGGGAGAGGACGATGTTCTTGCGCTCGTCGTTGACCTTGACGATTTTGAATTCGTAGACGTTGCCGACGTATTCGTTGAGATCTTTGGGTGGAATGATGTCCACTTGCGAACCGGGAAGGAAGGCTTCGACGCCGACGTTGACGGTGAGTCCGCCTTTGACGACCGACTTGACCTTGCCGCGGACGAGACCGCCGTCTTGGAAGACTTTGACGATCTTTTCCCAGTTTTGTTTGTGGGCGGCCTTTTCCTTGGAGAGGACGACCATGCCTTCGTCGTTTTCGAGCTTTTCGAGAAGCACTTCGATTTCGTCGCCGATTTCGATTTCCTCATCCTCGAACTCGTTGGATGGGATGGCGCCTTCGGATTTGTAGCCGATATCGACGAGAACGACTTGGGGGCGGATTTCGAGAATCGTGCCCTTGACGATCGATCCTTCGCGGAATTCGCGAAACTTGGAATCGATGAGGTCGTTGAGTTCAGTGTTGGTGGGTTCCGCGCATGCGTAAGCCATGATGTTACTTGGTTTGGGGTTGTGTTGTGGGTTCGTTTTCCTTCTGACGTTGCCCCGGAAAGTGGAAATGCTGACAGACACCGGGGCGCCAACCGTCTGCCAACAAAAAGAAAAACGGACGCGGAGACTAATCCCCGGATTCGGCATGGCAAGGCCAAACGCAGGGAAAAAATCCGGCCTGGATGTGACTCAGGGCCTGGCGGACATCGCGGCGAATCCGCCGAAAATCACGGCACCGACGATAACCAGGAGGTAGAGGCTGAGGAACACCAGCATGATGATGCCGACAAATTTCCAGAACGAGCGTTGCTGGCTGAGCGCCATTTCCAAGTCGAACATCGCCCCGGAATTCAGCAGGATCGCGATGTAATTTGCGTATTTCCAAAGCTTGAGGGCCGGATAGATGTAAAACAGCGACATCGCCGCATAGAGCACGGCAAACGCGATCCCCATGCCGCCGGAAAACATCGGATTCGAGCTGGCTTTGGCGATCGCCCCGCCGGCGATCATGATTCCGAGGGCGATCAGCAACATCAGCGCGGCCCCGATGAACATCAGCACCGAGATGAAACGCACCCACGGTTTGGTCCCGGCGAGTTGCTGGAGCACTCCTTGGGAAACCCCGGCGCTGGAAGGGCTGGCGTGTTGGACATGGGCGGCGGGGGTGGCGTAAGGATCGTTTTGCATGCGTGGGATGTCTCTCAGAAACGGTGGACGGCGACAAGCCGATTCCGGCCCGCCGCGGAATGCGGGCTGGACAGGCTGCGGGGCGCGTTTCACCGTCCCGGTATGGAGATGCAAAACGTGTTCGCCCCGCGCGGCGGGAAGGCGGAGCTGGAGGAAGGTGGAGATTTTTCCCCCAAATTCGATGCCGACGGCTTGATTCCGGCGATGGCGATGGACGCCACCACGCAGGAGCCGTTGATGCTCGCTTATATGAACGAGGAGTCGCTGCGGCGGACTTTGGAAATCGGCGAGGCGGTTTACTGGTCGCGCTCGCGGCAGGAATTCTGGCACAAAGGCGCGACTTCCGGGCACATCCAGCGGATCGTGGAAATCCGGACGGACTGCGATCAGGACGCTTTGGTATTGATGGTGGAGCAGATCGGTGCGGGCGCTTGCCACACCGGGCGCAATTCGTGTTTTTACCGCAAGGTGACGGCGATTGCGGGCGCCGGAGCGGCGAAGCTGGAGCAAATCGGGCCGGGCAAGTCGTTCGATCCGGCGGCAGTTTACGGAAAACATTGAAATTCGAGAAATTTCGCGGTTGCAATTGCGAAACGGATCCACTAGCTCTCCCGCCCCGCGCGTCAGGGCATCCCGCACAGACACCGCTGGCAGCAAATCATTTTCCGCGAAGGAGGACCCCATGCACATTATCCAGAAGATCGAGCAAGAGCAGTTGAAGCAAGACGTGGCCGAATTCAATGTCGGTGACACCGTGAAGG